>DATDHL010000346.1:0-2380 GCA_036521575.1 Edaphobacter sp.
CCAACTCTGTATGTCGTTCCCTACGCGCACCTCGACACACAATGGCGCTGGGAGATGCCGCAGACCATCAGCGAATATCTGCTGAAGACGATGCGCGTGAACTTCGACTACATGGACAAATACCCGCACTATGTCTTCAACTGGACCGGCTCCAACCGCTACCGTCTCATGAAAGAGTACTTTCCTGCCGACTACGCCCGGATGCAAAAGTACGCCGCCGAGGGACGCTGGTTTCCAGCCGGCTCCTCTGTCGAAGAAGGCGACGTCAATCTTCCCAGCGCCGAAGGAATCTTTCGTCAGGTTCTCTACGGCAACGAATACTTTCGCAAAGACTTCGGCAAGGCCAGCGCCGAATACATGCTGCCCGATTGCTTCGGCTTTCCCGCATCGCTGCCCAGCATCCTCGCCCACGCTGGCGTAAAAGGTTTCTCGACACAGAAACTCAACGCGCAGTGGCAGCCAGCCCCGAAGATTGGCGGCCCCGATTCACCCGAGCGCACACCGGAGGGCATTCCCTTCAACGTCGGGATCTGGGTCGGCCCGGACGGAAGCCACGTACTTGCAGCGCTGAACCCCGGCGGCTATGGCAGCAGCGCCTACACCGATCTCAGCCAGGAACCCGGACCACCCCCACCTCATCCTCAATTAACCGCTGAACAGAAGGCGCGTCTGACGCCCGAGCAACTACGTGCCTTTGAGCGCCCAAGAGAGACCGAGCAAAACTGGGTCAAGCGAATCGACCTGAACGGCAACGTAACAGGCGTCTTCGCCGATTACCATTACGTCGGCACCGGCGACATCGGCGGCGCCGCACACGAATCGACCATCAAGCTTCTCGAAGCCATCGTCGACAAAAGTGAGACCACACTGCCCGCGCCTCCCAGACCCTTCTTCGGACAGGGCACCGGCCCAGTAGCCGAAGAGACGGGGCCCACGGTGAAAGTAGGCGAAGGCCCTGTGCACGTAGTTATTGCCACTGCAGATCAGATGTTCAACGACATTCAGCCCGGCATGGAATCCCGTATGCCGCGGTACCAGGGTGATCTCGAACTCATCAATCACTCCGCTGGCTCGCTCACATCGCAGGCGTATCACAAGCGTTGGACCATCAAGAATGAACTCCTCGCCGACGCAGCTGAAAAGGCTTCCATTGCAGCCCAGTGGCTAGGCGCTCGGACTTACCCCCAACAACGTCTCAACGATGCATGGACGCTCGAACTGAGCGGTCACTTTCACGATATCGGCGCAGGAACCGCAACTCCACGTTCGTACCAATATGCCTGGAACGACGACATCATTGCGGCGAACCAGTTTGCCGGCGTTCTCACCGACGCAACCGAAGCAATTACCTCCGGCCTCAACACGCAGACCAAGGGTGTCCCGGTCGTAGTCTTCAATCCCCTCAACATTGCACGCGAGGACCTCGTCGAAGCCAACGTCACTTTTCCTCAAGGCGCTCCAAAGGCAGTGCGCGTCTCTGGCCCAGACGGTAAAGAAGTCCCATCGCAGCTCGAAGGCGGCAAGGTTCTCTTTGTAGCGAAAGCGCCCTCCGTAGGTTATGCCGTATACGACGTGCAGCCTGCCGAGACCTCCAACGCACATTCATCGCTCAAGGTAACCGATTCGTCGCTCGAAAATGATCGCTATCGAGTTCGGTTAGATCAGAACGGCGACGTCTCCAGCATCTACGACAAATCTTTGAACAAAGAATTGCTGTCAGCCCCAGTCCGGCTGGCTATCTCCACCGACATACCCAAAATCTATCCAGCGTGGAACATGGAGTTCGAGCAGGAGCAGGCAGCACCACGCGCTTATGTGAGCGGCCCCGCGAAAGTTCGCATCAAAGAGAACGGCCCGGTTCGCGTCGCTCTCGAAGTAACCCGCAATACCGAAGGCTCAACCTTCGTCCAGACCATCAGCCTCTCAGCAGGCGACGCCGGCAATCGCGTGGAATTCGGCAACGCAATCGACTGGAAGATTCTTGCCGCCAATCTCAAAGCATCGATCCCACTCGCCGCATCGAATGAAAACGCCACCTATAACTGGGGCGTCGGAACCATCCAACGACCCAATGCATCGGAGCGTCAGTTCGAAGTAGCTTCTCATCGCTGGATCGATCTCACCGACAAGAGCGGAAGCTTCGGCACCACCATCCTGGCCGATAACAAGAACGGATCAGACAAACCCAACGACAACACACTTCGCCTTACCCTCCTGCGTTCGCCCGGAATGCAGCCTCCAACCAATGGTCGCCCGCAAGCCTACACCGATCAGGCAAATCAGGACTGGGGTCATCACGAATTCGTATTCGGTCTAGCAGGACACGCCAATGACTGGCGCGAAGCCCAGACAGACTGGCAAGCCTACCGCCTAAACGATC
>DATDHL010000347.1:0-3348 GCA_036521575.1 Edaphobacter sp.
CGTACTCGACGGCCACCCAGTCCTTCTCCGCAACGTCAACTCCGACACCCACCACTGGATCGAACTCAAACTCGTAGGCGGCTCTAAGAGTCCCCGCGATGCCGTAGGAGCCACCGTCTACCTCACCACCGCAGGCAAGCGCCAACGCGGAGACGTCATCTCCGGAGGCAGCTACGCCTCCACCCACGACCCACGCATCCACTTCGGCCTCGGAGACGCAACCGCAATCGACAACGTAGAAGTCCACTGGCCCAGCGGTGCCATCGAAAAATTCGCCATCGCCAAGCCCGACCAGATCATCACCCTGACCGAAGGCAAAGGCGAACCCGCCACGGCCAAAAAGCCATAACCCAAGCTATTCTCTACTCCCTGCTATCCACCTTTCGATGGATAGCCAACTCCTACTCCACTTCACTAAAATGACCCTCTGCCATGGTTCCCAGACTTTCCCCACAGCGAGCAGGTCGCATCCTCATCGGCACCCTTCTTGGCGGAAGCCTCGCCTGCTGCATCATGGCCTTGCGCGCAGGTCGAGCCCACGCCGAGTACGACCCGACTACGCCATCCCAGCGCCAGGTCTACTCGAAGTCTGTATCCGAGCACTACAACTACCGCTTCGGCGCCGACAAGCCCTTCCTTCCCTCACTCGCCACCACCGACACAGGCGAGTTCATCAACCCAAAGGCCTTTCCCACCGCGAAGTACTGCGGCCACTGCCATCAGGAGGCCCACACCGAGTGGCGCCAATCCGCCCATGCCAACTCCTTCCGCACCCCCTGGTACACCAGGAACGTCAACCTCCTCATCGCGGAGAAGGGCATCGAGTTCGCCCGTCACTGCGAAGGCTGCCATAACCCGACTGCCCTGACCTCCGGGGCCATGACCAAGGGTTCAACCATCAACCGCAAGTTCGATGAAGACGGCATCACCTGCTCGGTCTGCCACTCCATCCAGAAGGTCGACACTCGCGGCACCGGCAGCTACGTCCTCGCCCAGCCCGCCGTCCTCGTCGACGAACACGATCAGCCCATCTACGGCGAAGTCTCCGACAAAGAGATCCTCGCCCACCTCGACCGCCACTCCAAGGCCGTCATGAAGGACTTCTACCACCAGAGCGAATACTGCTCGGCCTGCCACAAGGCCGCGCTTCCCCGTCAGCTCAACGACTACAAGTGGCAGCGCGCCATCTTCCTCTACGACGAGTGGCAGCTAGCCTCCTTCGCCAAGCAGTCGCCGCTTCCTTTCTACGTCAAGGACTCAGTCTCCACCTGCCAGACCTGCCACATGCCCCGCGAGGCTCTCGGAGCAACCGCATCCGATTACGGAGCCAAGGAGGGCAAGCTAGCCTCCCACCGTTGGCTCGGAGCCAACACCATTATGTCGAAGTTCTACAACTACGACACCCAGATGGAAAAAACCATCGCCTTCCTCCGCAACGGAGTCTTCAACGTAGACATCTTCGGTCTCGAAAAATCTGAAGGCCAATCAAGCAACAAGCCCGACGGCAAACTCATCGCTCCGCTAGGCTCACAAAACTTCACCATCGCCCCGGGAGACATCCTCACCACCTCCGTCATCATCCAGAACAAAGGCATCGCCCACAGCCACGTCCCCGAGCAGCGCGACATGTACGAGAGCTGGGTCGAGTTCGAAGCCAAGGACGCAACCGGCCGCCTCCTCACTCACTCAGGACAGATACAACCTAACGGCGATCTCGACCCCCGTGCCCACAGCTTCACCAACCGCCTAGTCAACGTTAAGGGCGAGATCAACGACCTCCATCAGGTCTGGAACAACCGCGTCGTCGCCTACAACAACACCATCGCCTCCGGCCGCTCACAGATCGTCCTCTACCAGTTCAAAGTCCCCACCGACGCCAAGGGCCCCATCTCCGTCACCGCCAAGGTCAACTACCGCCGCTTCGACCAACACTTCATGGACTTCGCCATGGGCAAGCACTACGAAGAGCCCGTCGTCGAAATGGCCTCCCGCACACGCACCTTCAACCTCGGCGACAACCCAGCCACCGCACCCGACCCGCAGGACAACAAGGAATGGATGCGCTGGAACAACTACGGCATCGCGATGCTCGATGCGCAGCAGTACGCCGAGAGCGTCCACGCCTTCGAGCGCGTAGCCCAACTCCGTCCCGACTACGCCGACGCCTTCACCAACATCGCCATCGCCAACTTCTCCTGGCAGCGTTACGACGACTCTCGTACCGCTCTCAACCAGGCGCTCAAGCTAAGCCCGCACAACGCCCGAGCCCTTTATTACCTCGCTCTCGTTGAACGCAACCAGGGCAACCTCGACAACGCCATCGCCGATCTCCGCGAAGTCATCACCCAGTTCCCTCGCTCTCGCGACGCCCACCGCGAACTTGGCTTCTCCTTCTACCAGCAACGCAAATACGACGAGGCCCGCGTCGAGTACGAGACCCTCCAATCCATCGACCCCGACGACCTCGCCGCTCACTACATCCTCTCTATCGTGTACCGTCGTCTTGGTATGAAAGAACAAGCCGCTCGCGAAGCAGCCACCTTCGCCGACCAGAAGGATGACCCCACCGCCAGCACCTACGCCCTCGAGTTTCTCCGCAAGCATCACGAGATCGCCTCCGAGAGCGTCCCCTGGCACATCCACAGCGACTTCGCACCACAACAACCCATCGAGGGAGTGCTCCCCACGGCCCAATGAATCTGATACGTCCTGCTCTCCTTCTCTCACTCGCCGCCGCCCCCCTCTTTGCACAGGCCGCACCGCCCACGTCATCCGTCTCCTCAACAGACCCGCGCGCCCGGGGAGCCAAGGTTTTCACTGAGTCCGGGTGCCCCCAATGCCACACCATCCACCAGCACGGAGGCAACAAAGGCCCCGATCTCTCCGGCGTAGGCCGCAGGCTCAACGAGACCCAGATCAGAACCCAGATCCAAGACGGCGGTAAACAGATGCCCTCCTTCGCCGACATCCTCGAAAAATCCGAGACCGACGATCTGATCGCCTACCTTCGCTCCTGCCGCGACAAAAAGGCAAAATAACCTCATGCGCGCGATCCTTCTCTGGGCACTCTGTTGCATCGCCGCTGTCTCCGCTCAATCGCAGACTGCCGCCAATCTCGGCCATCAATCATGGTCCACGGAAAACGGCCTGCCTCAAAACAGCGTCCATCAGATCTTCCAGTCGCAGGACGGCTACATCTGGCTCGCGACCGAGGGCGGAGCCGCCCGCTTCGACGGCATCAACTTCAAAGTCTTCAACCAGGAGACCCACCCCACCGTCTTCACCAGCAACGACATCTGCTGCTTTGCCCAGAACGCCCCCGATAGCCTCTGGATCGGCACCTCCGGC
>DATDHL010000348.1:0-1605 GCA_036521575.1 Edaphobacter sp.
CACCGGCGAGGTGATTGCCCACATCCCCGTTACGAAGAATCCGGCTCAAACCATCGAGTCGGCTCATCGAGCCTTCCTTGAGTGGAGGACTGTCCCCGCCCCTCGCCGTGGCGAACTCGTTCGTCTTCTGGGGGAAGAACTTCGCGCTGAAGCCGGCACGCTGGGCCGACTCGTCACTATCGAAGCTGGAAAGATTCTCTCCGAGGGCCTTGGCGAGGTTCAGGAGATGATCGACATCTGCATCTTCGCCGCTGGGCTTTCGCGCCAGATCGCCGGTCTTACCCTGCCGTCGGAACGGCCCAGCCATCGGATGATGGAGACCTGGCATCCCCTGGGCGCTATTGGCATCATCTCCGCCTTCAACTTCCCGGTCGCCGTCTGGAGTTGGAATGCTGCTCTTGCCCTGGTCTGCGGCAACTCCGTTATCTGGAAGCCTTCCGAAAAAACACCTCTCACGGCGCTGGCCACACAGGCGATCTTCGAACGAGCGGCCAAAAGGTTCGGCAATATCCCCGCTCATCTCTCTACGCTACTCATCGGCGGCGCAAGCGTAGGCCAGCAGTTAGTCGACTCGCCTCTGGTCCCTCTTGTCTCCGCTACGGGCTCAACCGCGATGGGCCGCTCGGTATCGCCGCGCCTTGGGGGCCGCTTTGCGCGGGCCATTCTCGAGCTCGGGGGTAACAATGCGGCCATTGTCTGCCCCACCGCCGACCTCGACCTCACGGTGCGGGCGATCGCCTTTTCTGCCATGGGAACCGCAGGGCAGCGGTGCACAACGCTACGCCGCCTCATCGTCCACGACTCGGTCTACGACAAGCTTATTCCGCGGCTCAAGAAGGTCTATGCTTCCGTCGCGGTCGGCGACCCGCGCGAACCGGAGACGCTGGTCGGGCCGCTGATCGACAAACGCTCCTATAGCGCGATGCAGCAGGCTCTTACCGACTCCCTTGCTGCCGGCGCGGCAATCACTGGAGGAGAACGTCTTCAACATCCGGAGGCCCCCGAGGCTTTCTACGTGCGTCCCGCGCTCGTCGAGATTTCATCGCAAATCGAGATTGTTAAACGCGAGACCTTTGCGCCGATCCTTTATGTGATGAGGTGCCGTGATCTCGACGAAGCGATTGCGCTGCACAACGGTGTTGCGCAAGGCCTCTCGTCCTCGATCTTCACCATGAACCTCCGGGAGGCTGAATGCTTTCTCTCCGCGACCGGCTCGGACTGCGGGATCGCGAACGTCAACATTGGAACCTCGGGCGCAGAGATGGGCGGAGCCTTTGGCGGCGAAAAAGAGACAGGAGGAGGCCGCGAATCCGGCTCGGATGCATGGAAGGCGTACATGCGCCGCGCTACGAACACCATCAACTACGGGACGGACCTTCCTCTGGCTCAGGGCGTCAGCTTCGAGATCGACTAGGCCCAGCGTCGGGTTGGTGTAAAGTGCCTCGACGCTGCTCTCTTTTAGTTAGAGGCGGCTATTTCATGGCGGCCCAGCAATCACTTCCAGTCTGTACTTGCCTCGATTTCGAACCCGCCGTAGAATCCGATGGCTCGATATTTCGCTGGTGCCGAGGCGTTGAAACCATGGGCAAGTTTTGGGGAGACGTC
>DATDHL010000349.1:0-2334 GCA_036521575.1 Edaphobacter sp.
CCTGCCCCACGCAGTCATCTATCCCCATGTCCACGCCGGAAACAACCTCTTCGCCCACGCCCACGCCGTAGTCCGCGAGCACTGCAACCTCGGCGACAACGTCGTCCTCCAGAACGGTGCCATCATCGGAGCCGACGGCTTCGGTTTCGCCCGCCAGTCCGATGGCTCCTGGCACAAGATCCTGCAATCCGGCCCAGCCCTCCTCGAAGACGCCGTCGAAGTCCAGGCCAACGCCTGCATCGACCGCGCCTCAATCGGCGAGACCCGCATCCAGACCGGAGCTAAAATCGACAATCTCGTACAGGTGGGCCACGGATCTACCGTGGGTAAGGACACCCTCCTCTGCGCCCAGGTCGGCCTCGCCGGCTCCACAACCATCGGCAAATCAGTCATCCTCGCCGGACAGGTCGGCGTAGCCGGTCACTGCACCGTAGGCGACGGAGCCATAGCTACAGCTCAAAGCGGCATCCCCAGTGACGTCGAACCCGGCAAAGTCGTCAGCGGATACCCCGCCATCGACAATCGCCAATGGCTCCGCTCCGTAGCCTTGGTCAATCGCTTGCCTGAACTCCTTCGCAGTCTTAAATCCTCAGTGAAATAGCACTTTCCAGAGGTGACTTCTACCAATCCATCAGCATCTTAATTGCCATGAGGGTCGAGCCCCCGGACTCGAGCAGTAGTGTGTCCAACGGCGTTCCTGCCGTGCGCGTACTTCTGCTCGATGACGAACCAGCGAATCTCCATCTCCGTACCGCCATCCTCCGCCAGCACGGTTACGAATGCATCCCTGCGTCCACCGTCGAGGAAGCCACCGAACTCTTCCACAGCATCGACATCGCCGTACTCGACTACCATCTCGGCTCCGGCCAGTTCGGCACGGAAGTCGCCACGCTCCTGCGCCGACGCCGTCCCCATGTCCCCATCATCATCCTGTCCGCCACGCTCGACCGCTACTTCGGCGGGGTCGAAGACATGCATCTCCTCAAAGGTTACAGTTCCGTCGAAGACCTCCTCTCCGCCCTCAGCTCCCTCAATGCCAAACGCCGAGGCTCTCCCGTCGTCGTCGACGCACGTGACTTCTTCTACTCCCGCATCAGCATGGCCATCGGCTCTGACGTCCTCGTCCAGATCTTCGACGACCACGGCATCTGGCTCTACTGCAACGACGCCGCCGCCGACTACCTCGGCCAGCCCCGCGACTGGTTCCCCAGCCGCAGCGTCTTCGACGAGATGCCCACCCTCATGCGCGACTGGCGCGATGTCCTCCAGACCGTCTGCCTCACCCGCGAGACCTACATCGACCGCACGCGCCGCGGCCTCCTCAACATCCCCAAACCCTCCGAGCAGAACGTCACCTGGAGCGTCCTCGCCTTCCCCATCACCCTCCACGACAACCGCTGCGGAGTCGTCCTAACCGCCCGCATCCTCGACCGCACCCCCGGCTTCTCCGCCTAGCCGCGCCTGCACCATCGCAATTTTGCTCATCATCACGATGGTTGTTCTCGCCTTTGTCCGTTCTCGACCAACCCACAGAAATGATCGGGTGCCCCATCTTCGGCGCTGCATGATCGCGCCTAAGGTGGGAATGTATACCGTTAACCAGCCAGCTCTTGCCGTTGCTGTTGCTTTTGTTCCTACCCCCTCCGAAAAATTGTCATTTCGACCGGAGCTGCTCACAGTCTCATCGTGAGCAGCGTAGCGGAGAAACCCGCTTCACTAGCCATGCAATCTCCTTACCCACGTCGGCCTTACACCCACACACGATCCACCCTGATACCCTTAACCCCATGCGTCATCTCCGCATTCTCGCGCTCCTGCCCGTCCTCATCGCAACCGGCTGCCACTCCCACTACGTCGAAGCCACCGTAAGCAACCGCACCGGCGAACCCATCCGCCTCCTCGAGGTCGACTACCCCAGCGCCAGCTTCGGCACCCAAACCCTCGCTCCCGGCGCAGACTTCCACTACCGCTTCAAGGTCCTCGGCTCCGGCAACATGAAGCTCATCTATACCGACATCGCCCAACACGAACAAAAATCCGAAGGTCCCTTCCTCAAAGAAGGTGCCGAGGGCCCCGTCACCATCACCGTCTCTCTCGAAGGCGTCCACTGGCAAACCAGCCCCGGCACAACCCTCCATCCATAAGTGGAATCTCCCAGCTGTCGCAGCCATCTAACCCCACCATGAGCATGCAAAAGGTCAAGCTAGGATCACAAGGCGCAGTCGTCTCCCGCATGGGACTCGGCTGCATGGGAATGAGTGAGTTCTACGGCGAGCGCAACGACGAAGAGTCAGCCGCAACCCTCCTTCGATCACTCGATCTCGGAATCAACTT
>DATDHL010000350.1:0-1935 GCA_036521575.1 Edaphobacter sp.
CCTCTCAGCGCACGAAGGAGAACAGGGGCTTTAGCCCCTGGGGAACTTTCACCAAAAACCCCCTCTTGACGAATATCACAAATAGCGATATAAATATTGCGATTTGTAATACACCATGAAGCTCGCAGACAAAATCCGTTACCTCCGCGAAGTCGAGGGCAACCTCCGCGCCCTAAACCGCGCCATGACCCAACAGGAGCTCGTCCGCGCCATCCAGCAGGAAAACGGCACCGGCAAAAAGAATGGCAAGGCAACCATCAGCCAGTCCTACCTCTCGCAAATCGAGAGCGGAGCCCGCCCGCACCTTACCAACACCACGCGCCTGCTCCTCGCAAAATTCTTCAAAGTCCACCCCGGCTACCTCGTCGACGACCCCGAGGGCTACCACTCCGAGCTTCTCTCCGACCTCCGCACAATCGAAGACAAGCTCGACCTCTGGCTTATCGCCGGAGCCGAGCGCTTCCGTCGCGACCCCAATCTCTGCCAGTCGCTCCTCACCCTGGCCAACCACGCCGACACGCGCCGCTGCTTCCTCCTCATCGAGGCCATCATCGAGACGCCCGCACTCCTCGACCGCCTCTTCCACGTCTTGCGCCCCGAAGCCGCAACGCGCCAAGCCAACACCCAACCGGCTCTAAAGGCCGCCAAGCGGAGCACCAAATAACATGGACTCCTTCTATCTCATCTGTTTCATCGTTGGTCTCGTCCTCAGCATCCTCACCGTCGCAGGAGGCTTCGGCCACCTGCACCTCGGCCATCTCCACATAGGACACACAGCCCACACCCACACCCACGGAACCTCACACGGCCTCTCCGCCATCAACGGATTCACCATCACCGCCTTCCTCTGCTGGTTCGGCGGAGCAGGTTATCTCCTGCACCACTTCAGCGTCTTCGCGTCATCATTCGTTCTCTTCCTGGCCATACTCAGCGGCCTCGCTGGAGCAGCACTCGTATGGACCGTCCTCTTCAAGCTGCTCCTCCCCCGCGAGCGCGTTCTCACCATTGAAGACACCGAGATGACCGGCGTCCTGGCCCACGTCAGCGATTCCATCCGCGACAGCAACAGCATCGGCGAAATCATCTTCTCGCAAACCGGAGCCCGCCGCGCCGCCGCCGCCCGCAGCGAAGACGGCACCGCCATCCAACGAGGCACCGAAGTCGTCGTCATCCGTTACGAACGAGGCATAGCCTACGTCCGCCGGTGGGACGACCTCACCAACGGCCTCCCATAAGGAGCACCTAGCGCAGATTTCTTCCCCATTCAGGCGGCCTCCCTTGCCAAGGACAATCCCCCGCCACCAACCCATTGCGGCAAGCACAATGCCCTCAAGTCCGTCTCGGACAAAGGAACGATATGTCGAACTCGGTCATCATCATTGCTGGTCTGGTCATCCTCGCCACGCTCATGCTCGCCAGCTTCATCGCCAGGACGTTTCGCAAAGCTGGCCCCAACGAAGCCATCATCATCTACGGCATCCGCGGCCCTCGCGTCATCAAGGGCGGAGCCGCCGTTATCCTGCCCGTCGTCGAAAACTGCCGCCAGCTCTCCCTCGAGCTCATGAGCTTCGACGTAGCCCCGCAACAGGATCTCTACACTAAGCAAGGCGTAGCCGTCACCGTCGAAGCCGTCGCGCAAATCAAAGTCCGCTCCGACAAAGAGTCCATTCTCACCGCCGCCGAGCAGTTCCTCACCAAGTCCCCCGACCAGCGTGAAGGCCTCATTCGCCTCGTCATGGAAGGCCATCTGCGTGGCATCATCGGTCAGCTGACTGTTGAGCAAATTGTGAAAGAGCCCGAGATGGTCGCCGAGCGCATGCGTTCCACCTGCATGGACGACATGAGCAAGATGGGGTTGGAAGTCATCTCCTTCACGATCCGCGAGGTCCGCGACAAAAACGAATACATCACCAACATGGGCCGCCCCGACGTAGC
>DATDHL010000351.1:0-1801 GCA_036521575.1 Edaphobacter sp.
ACGCTGGGGTCGGCGAGGATGGTGCTGGAGACGGGATATCACCCGGCGCTGCTGAAGGACGCGGTGACGACTCCTGCCGGGTGTACGGTCGATGGGATTCTGGAGCTGGAAGAGGGTGGGCTGCGCGTGACGCTGATCAAGGCTGTGAAGCGGGCTACTCAGCGAGCTAAGGAGCTGGCTAACGGTTAGTGGTTCGTTGTTTGTGGCTTGGGAGCGAAGGCCTCCTTGTGGGGCCTTTCTTTTGTCTGAACAGTAGAATGGAAATATGGCTACAACACCGGCGGTCTCGGTAAAGGGTGCTTCGCGGGCTGCGGTGCGGTTTGCGTGGGGAGTGGTTGGATATAACGTGCTGGTGATCCTATGGGGGGCGCTGGTGCGGGCTACGGGATCGGGGGCTGGATGTGGTAATCACTGGCCGCTTTGCAATGGGCAGGTGATTCCGCTGTCACCGCGTGTGGATACGGTGATCGAGTTCACCCACCGGTGCATGACGAGTGGCGCAATCTTTGCGGTGATCGGGTTACTCGTGTGGACGTTTCGCGCGACCGTGAAGGGACAGGCGGCGCGGGTGATGGCGGTGGCGTCGATGGTGTTGCTGCTGAATGAGGCTTTGCTGGGCGCTCTGCTGGTGAAGCTGGGATATGTGACGGGCAATCAGTCGATGGGACGGGTTGTGGTGCTGTCGATCCACTTGAGCAACACGCTGTTGCTGCTGGCTGCGCTTACCCTGACGGCTCGACTGCTGGGGACCGGGCAGATGTGGAGTGAGCGGCGATTGCGGGGCAGGAATGCTTTGTGGGCCGTGATTGGGTTGGCGGCGACGCTGGTCGTTGGGGTGAGTGGATCGCTTGCTGCGCTGGGGGACACGCTCTTCCCTGCTTCTTCCCTGCGGATGGCGATGGAGCAGGATTTTGCGGCTGGGTCGCCGTGGTTGCTGCGGCTGCGCGGGGTGCATCCGGTGAGCGCTGTGATTGCTGGGGCGTTTGTGCTTTGGCTTGTTGCACAGGCGAGGCGCGCTGGTGCGGGGCGGCTGGCGACGATTGTGATTGGGCTGCTGGGGTTTCAGTTTGCGTTGGGGTTGGCCGATGTTCTGCTGCTGGCTCCTGTGTGGATGCAGATCGTGCATCTGCTGGGCGCTGATCTGTACTGGGTGGCGTTGGTGACTTTGGCTGCGGCGGTGGTTTGGCCTGCCTCTTCGCGGATGAAGGCTCAGTAGCGTTTGGTGAGAGGTGCAGGGGCGGCTCCTTGCCTTCCGGCGCGTAGCCACTCGATGCGCGAGCGGATGTCTTCTTCGCGGGCTTCGCCCATGATGCGGCCGATGATTTCGCCCTGCTGATCGAGGACGATGGTGCCGGGGACGATGTCGCCGAGTCCGACGCGGGCCATCATGTCGGTATTGCCGCCGACCCAGATGTCCATGGCTAGTTGTTGCTCGGCTACGTAAGGGGCTACTTTGGCGCGGTCTTTGGGTTCGTCGATGGAGATGGCGACGAAGCGGACTCCGTTGGGTGCATACTCTTGCGTGAGTTTCGAAAGACGTGGAAGCTCATCGCGACAGGGAGCGCACCACGTAGCCCAGAAGCTGACTACCGCGATCGAGCCGTGGAGAGAGTCGAGCTTCTGTTTGTTGCCGGAGAGGTCTTTGAGCTCGAGGTTGGGAAGCTCGCTTGCCCTGCGCGGAGACGGCGACCAGGCATAAAAGGACGCTTGCGCTTAGCAGACGGAGGTTCGGCATAGACGCTGCCAGTGTAGCGGGTGGGTGGTCAGGAGCGCCTCCATCTGAAGGTGGAGACTTCGTCCT
>DATDHL010000352.1:0-3385 GCA_036521575.1 Edaphobacter sp.
CCAGAATCAAGATCGGAGCATTCTTCAGAATCGCCCGGGCAATCGCCAACCTCTGCCGCTCGCCCCCACTCAGCCGAAGCCCCTTCTCGCCAATCTTCGTGTTGTACCCATCCGGCATATTCAGGATGAAGTCATGCGCCAACGCCATCTGCGCCGCCTCCTGCACTCTACTCAGCGGAACATCCGGCTGCCCATAAGCAATATTGTTCCGCACCGTGTCATTGAACAGCACCGTCTCCTGCGTCACCTTACCAATCTGTTTCCGCAACGAATCAATCGTCACATCCCGCAAATCATGCCCATCAATCAAAATCCTGCCCTCATTCACATCAAAGAACCGCGGAATCAAATTCACCAGCGAGGACTTCCCCGCACCACTCGGCCCCACCAGCGCGATCACCTCACCCGGATGCACCGTCAAATTGATGCCATGCAGCACCTGCTTGGTCTCTCCATCCTCGCTCGCGTACGCAAAACCAACGTTCTCAAATTCAATCCCCTTGCTGAACCCCTTCAGAACGAAAGCTCGCTTCTTCTCCTGCACATCATCCTGCGCGTCCATAAACTTGAAGATCTCTTCGCTCGCGCCCAGCGCCTGCTGAAAGCTGTTATAGAACAGAGCAAACTTCCGCACCGGGTCATACAGCGTAAACACCGCAATCAGAAACGTGATGAACGACCCCGCAGTCATGCTGCCATGCAAGATCCTCTGCCGCCCCAGAAGAAGCAGCAGCGCAATCCCCACCGAACCCAGGGCATCCATCAGCGGCGAACTGATCGCCTGCACACTCACCGATTTCAAGTTTGCGCGAAACAACCGGCGAGCCGCCCTGCGGAAGCGATTCATCTCCCACAGCTCCATCCCGAACGCCTTCACAATCCGATTGCCCGTGATCGTCTCGTGCAGGATGTTTTGGATCTCAGCCAGCTTGTCCTGCCCCTTCCTCGTCGTCTGCCGAACCCGCTTTCCAATGCGCCGCGCCGACGAGATCACCACAGGCACAAACAGCAGCAGCACCCACGCCAGTTTGCCACCCACCAGCACCACCACGCCCATCGTGAACACAAGCGTGAACATCTGCTGCAGAAAATCTCCAAGTACGCTCGACATCGCAAACTGCACACGCTCGACATCATTGATCAGCGTCGACAGCAACGTCCCCGTCGTATGTTTTTGAAAGAAAGCCACTGACCGCCGCAGCACAGCGTCATACAAATCGTTCCGCAGGTCGGTAATCATACCGAACCCCGCATAATTCACCAGATACGTCCCGGCATAATCGCAGATCGACTTCACCACCGCTGAAACCACCAGCGCATACGCAACAACATTCCACGCATTATGCAGATGGCTCGGCACCAGGAAGTGCAGGTTCAATTGCCGGCCCACATACGGCAAATGAAAAACCAGAACATCATGCGACACCGCGTCCGGCCGCAAAACGTTGTCGAAGATCGGCTTCACCAGCAGAATCCGAAACGCTGCCATCGCGCCGACAACCGCCATCAACACTACGGACGCCATCGAGTACAGCGCATACGGCCGCACATACATCAGCAATCGCCAGATGCGCCTCAAACCCGCCCGTCCCTCTGCCTATCCTGAACCATCCACTTCATTCTACCTACGCGGAACAAGATGCCTTCTTACCCCGTTTGCTATTCCCGACCCCCTACTCCCGATTCCCTGCTTTACCGCGGCATGTCCCGATGCGCCGTCTTCACCCGATAACCCGCCGCCGCCAATCGCTTCTTCATCTCTTCGGCAATAAACACCGACCGGTGCTGCCCTCCCGTACATCCAAACGCCACCGTCAGATAGCTCTTGCCCTCCTTGATATAGTGCGGCAGCAAAAACTCCAGCATGTCCATCGTCTTATCCAAAAACTCCGCTGTCTGCGGAAAGTCACGAACATACTTCGCCACCTTCGGATGCCTGCCCGTCAGCTTGCGAAACTCCGGCACAAAATGGGGATTCGGCAAAAACCTCACGTCGAACACCAGGTCCGCCTCAGGAGGTACGCCATTCTTAAATCCAAAGCTGTTCGAAGAGATCATGAGATTCAGATCGCTCTCTTCGCGCTGAAACTGCGCATTGATGTGCGCCCGCAGATCATGCACATTGAACTTAGTCGTATCCAGCACGATGTCGGCGACATTGCGAATCGGATCCAGCCGCTTGCGTTCCGCCCGAATCGACTTCACCACCGTATCCGCGCGCCCCATCGGGTGCGGCCGCCGTGTCTCCGAAAATCTCCGGATCAGCGCCTCCTCAGTCGCCTCCAGATACACCACCCGCGTCGGCAGCACACGACGCACCTTCTCAAGGATCGCCGGAAACTCTTCCAGCCGCATTCCTTCGCGCACATCCACCACAAGCGCCGCGCGCTCAATCTCCGCTGACTGACGCACCAGATCCGCAAAACGCGGAACCAGCTCTAACGGAAGGTTATCGACAGAGTAGTACCCGAGATCCTCGAACGTCTTCAGCGCAGAAAGTTTCCCCGACCCCGACAACCCCGTCAGAATCACCAACTCGCGCTGCTTCTCCGGCGCCTTCTTTTTCGCTGCCTTGTTTCTCTGCTCACGTGGCATGCAGGAATCCTAGCATCCCCACGCGACCGGCATGCCTATGGAACTTCGATCAACTCCATCTTCCCATCCCGTTTGCGGTGCAGCACCATCGCCTGCCCTTTCATATCGCGAAACACAAATACATCGCGATCCCGAAAAGCAGCCTCCTTCACCGCCTCCTCCAACGACATCGGCCGCAAAGCCACACCATCGGTCGAGCGTGACACATGCGGCTCCGGCAAGGGCGAGTGCGACGGGAACGAATGTACCAGCATAGGAACTGCCTTCCGCCCATTGCTGCTCTTCACTGCTGCCTTCACTGCAGGAGCCTTCGTCACAACCAGCCCCGCCCCGTCATGCGTCACCTTGCTGGCCGCCGCCTCTTTCACATCGGTCTTCGGATGCCGCTTGATCGTCGCAAATTTCTTCTTGTGTCGGATCGCCTGCCGCTCGAGCTTCTCCAGAGCATCGCGCAGCGCCAGAACCATCTCTGTCTCCTCGCATCTGGCGACCAGCTTCTGATGTCGTGTCTGTACCGTCACCTCGGCAATCTGCCGGTACTTATCCGTGCTCAGCGTGACATGCACGTTGCCGGAGTTGCCGACGATCTTCGCAATCCGCGTCAGCCCCTCTTCAACCTGCAGCTTCAGTTTCTTCGTAACGGTTGTCTGTCTACCCGTGTACTCGACGTCCATTCGGCTCACCTCGTCTTTTACTGAAACTTCTGCTCGGGTCAGCGTACACGACGTTGGTGCGTACTTGGAATCTGCATATCTTCGCGGTACTTCGCCACCGTCCTGCGGGTCACCTG
>DATDHL010000353.1:0-5656 GCA_036521575.1 Edaphobacter sp.
GCTCTCCGCCTTCATGACCCGCACCGGCAGCCGCGACGATCTCGACCGCGCCCGCGAGCTCTTCGAATCCGTCACCAAGCAGAACGACAACTACGCCCCCGGCTGGGCCGGCCTCGGCATCACGCACCTGCAGTACACCCGCCACGGCCTCGGAGGCCAGATGCACGTCCTCGAAGCCCGCCGCGCCTTCGACAAATCTCTCCAACTCGACCCCGGCTCCGTCGAAGCCAATCTCTACCGCGTCTACATGCTCCTCTCGCGCGGTGAAAAAGAGTCCGCCCGCCACGGCATCGAGAACCTTCTCCAGACCGCCGGTAACGATTGGAACGTCCGCATGGTCGCCGGCATCACCCTCCGCATCGACGGCATGTACGAGGAAGCCCTCGAGCAGTTCAATGCATCCCTCCGCATGAACCCCTCCAACGCGGCCATGATCTACAACCACCGAGCCCGCGTCTACCAGTACCAGAACCAGATGGAGCTAGCCGCCGACGAGATCGAAAAAGGCCTCACTCTCGAACCCCGCCAACCCCTCCTCCGCATCTCTCTCGGTTACCAGCAGATGCGCACTGGCGATCTCCCCAAGGCCATCGAAACCCTCGAAAACGTCATCCGCAACGAGAAATCCCTCCGCATCGTCTTCCCGACCATCGCACTCTGCTACGTCCAGTTAGGCGAGCGCGCAAAGGCCGCCACCTTCATCATCGACGAGACCCTCTCCGCAGCCGAAGCCGACAGCGAGATGGCCTACCGCCTCGCCACCTACTTCGCCCTCGAAGGCGACGAGTCCGAAGCACTCCACTGGCTCCGTCGCGCCATCTACCTCGGCAACGAAAACTACCCCTGGTTCAGCAAAAACCCAGCCTGGCGCAACATGAGCGGCCACGCCGACTTCGAACGCATCCTCGAAGACCTAAAAAAGAGCTACCGCCGCAACCAAAAAAACTGGAAGCGCCTCTTAGCTCAGGTCCGCGACTAAAACTGAACGACCGGCACCGTCATTGCAGTTGTTGTTTGTCGTGGCTTTTCTTGCTTGTCATCCCCGCAGGTGATCTGCTTCTGTCTTTGCCGTTGCTTTTGCTGTGTTGCTCGTCATTCTGCCCCTGAGCGAAGCCGAAGGGGAAGAACCCCCGCATTTTCCGAGGAGAGCGAAGCGACCCGAGCGCCTTCACCCAAAGCAAGAAAAGGGCGGCTCATCGAGCCGCCCTTCCAATCAATCTTCGAACGAATTACTGAGCCGCCCCACTCCCTCCAACATTCCCAGCAGCCACACTCCCAGCCATCCCATCATTAAGTGGCCGCAAAATCATAGGGGTCGTCAGAATAAATACCAGCCGCGAATCCTTATCCAAGGTAGCCTGCCGATCCGACTTCAGCCACATAAACGTGCTGATACCCGCGCCAACCCCGGCACCAACCGCAGCGCCAACGCCGCCACCGATCATCGCGCCCGCAACAGCGCCACTACCCGTCGTCAGCGACATCACCGCCAAAGTCTTTTTCGCATGATCCCGCTGCGTCAACGTACCTTCATAGTCCACATGGAAATCGTTCCGGCCCGGATCAGTCAGCTGCGCATGAATCACGTAGTGAGTCCCATCCGGCAGCGTAATATTCCGCGGCTCCAGGTGCAGTGCAGCCCCACCCATCACTCGCCGTCCGCTACGAACCTCCGTCACCTGCCCATCGAGGATTGCCCCAGCCGGAATAATCACCCGACCATTCTTCGAGACCGGCTCGACCAGCTCAGCAGTAAATTTCGTCCCCGGCATCGTGCTGGAGGTCGAAATCCCTTCCTTGATCGCCACTCGCAGTAGCGTGCCTTCGCGCAGCTCACCCTCACGCTCAGGAACACTCGTCACAATCTGTCCGTCAGGATTGTCGACAATCTCAGTAGCCTTCGAAGGCACGGGTGTCTTCAGCAAAGGTCCTGTATACGGAACAAATGATCCATAAGCCTCGCCCGTCGGAGCAGCGGTCCCCGCCGGAGTCCCAGCCGAAGGCTTCGCGCTCAAAGGCCGCCGCGCCGTAGCATCACCGGTCGCAGCCGAATCATCATTCGTCGTAACGACCGCGGGGTCAGGATGCGAAACTCCCGTCATCTGAGCCTGCGCGGCAACAGATCCAAAAACAAGAGCAGCAGTAGCGATTTGTATCTTCATGGCAACACCCTCAATAAACGATGATTCAACGATCCAGACGCGCAAGCTAGTCAGCGCCGTCGAAAATCTCTGCTAAAAGGGTAGCCGCCCGCCTATGCCGTTTGGAGCGAAATCCTCGGCAGGGAATCGACCCTGCTAATATCTTCCTCTCGGCACACTTTTCGCAACTCCCCCGCGATTCACCCGGCATTCAGCCAATCCTGCAATCCCTTTGCTAAAATCCCTTTGGTGAGTTCCTCCGACGCAAATCTGGTGCAATCAATCGCCACCCTTGGTGGCCGCACCGTTCCCGTCGATCGCCGCCCCAAACTCAACGAGCGCCTGATGCACCGCGTCGTCGCACAACATCCCGCACCATCCAGCCATAGGAGCAACATGACCGAGATCGTCTCCATCCACGCACGCGAAATCCTCGACTCCCGCGGAAACCCCACCGTCGAAGCTGACGTCATCCTCGACGGAGGAGCCAAAGGCCGCGCCGCCGTTCCCAGCGGTGCCTCCACCGGCGAGCACGAGGCCGTCGAACTCCGCGATGGCGACAAAGATCACTACCTCGGCAAGGGCGTCCTCAACGCCGTCGAAAACGTCGAGTCCATCCTCGCCCCCGAGCTCACCGGCATGGACGCCTCCAATCAGCGCCTCATCGACGCCACCATGATCGGCATCGACGGCACCGACAACAAGGGCAAGCTCGGCGCCAACGCTATCCTTGCCGTCTCCATGGCCGTCGCCCGCGCCTCCGCCGAAGCCCTCAAGCTCCCGCTCTACCGCTACCTCGGCGGCGTCAACGCCCGCATCCTACCCACGCCCATGATGAACATCATCAACGGTGGCTCCCACGCCGACTCCAACGTCGACTTCCAGGAATTCATGGTCATGCCCGTCGGTGCCGAAACCTTCTCCGACGCCCTCCGCTGGGGAACCGAGACCTTCCACACCCTCAAGGGCGTCCTCAAGAAGAAGGGCTACAACACCGCAGTAGGCGACGAAGGCGGCTTCGCCCCCAACCTCAAGTCCAACGCCGAAGCCATCGAACTCATCCTCGAAGCCATCGAGCTAGCCGGCTACAAGGCAGGCGAAGACATCGTCATCGCCCTCGACCCAGCCGCCAGCGAGTTCTACAACAAAGAAACCGGCAAGTACGTCTTCAAGAAGTCTGACAAGTCCGAAAAGACCTCCGCTGAGATGGTCAATTTCTGGGACTCCTGGGTCCGTCAGTACCCCATCGTCAGCATCGAAGACGGCCTCGCCGAAGACGATTGGGACGGCTGGCAGCTCCTCACCAAGCAGGTAGGCGACTTCGTCCAGCTAGTCGGAGACGACCTCTTCGTCACCAACACCAAGCGTCTCCAGCAGGGAATCGAGCAGAAGGTCGCCAACTCCATCCTCATTAAGGTCAACCAGATCGGCACCATCTCTGAGACCCTCGACGCCATCGAACTCGCGCGCCGATTCGGCTACACCTCGATCATCAGCCACCGCTCAGGCGAAACCGAAGACACCTTCATCGCCGACCTCGCAGTAGGCACCGGAGCAGGCCAGATCAAGACTGGCAGCGCCAGCCGCACCGATCGCATCGCCAAATACAACCAACTCCTCCGCATCGAAGAAGAGCTAGGCCAATCCGCCGAATTCCTCGGAATCGAATCCGTCAACTTCGGCGAATAACAATAAAGAATGGCCGTTCAAGCAAAGCTGCTCATAGTCGCATAGTGGGCAGCTTTTGCGCAATCTCAGCACGCTTCGAGATAAATCACATGGCCAGATTTCTGATTGTGGCACTTTCTGCGCTCTGTCTGAGCACGCTATACGCAGTACAAACACACGCCAAAGACCTGCGCGGGTCCGTAAAGAAGGCGATCGAGAAAAGCACACTCGATCAACCCGGAACCAAGCCGTTTCATCTTAAGGCTACGTACTCGCCCAGCAACGAGCGCGACAAAGACTCGCATCGAGTCGGAGAGATAGAGATCTGGTGGCAATCTCCCACCAAATGGCGCCGCGAAGTCCGTTCGCCGGAATTCCACCAGATAGAAATTGTGGACGGCGCACATCAGTGGCAGAAAAATGAAGGCGACTATTTTCCTGATTGGCTACGCGAACTAGCTCAGGCAATTGTCCGCCCCGTACCTCTATCGACCGATGTGTTGCTTCAGCGCGTGAAAACCGCCGAAGTCAAACATATGCCCATAGTCAAACAGACGAATATCGAATGGGACAAAACTGTCGGATTTGGTGACGAACAAAACAATGGCAAAGGCCATATAGCTTTGATGGACGATACCGGCCTCCTTTTTTACACCGGAGGGTCTGGGTGGGACGGCCTGTATCACGATTTCAATGACTTTCACGGTCTTATGATCGCTCGCACTGTCGCCGCGGGTTATGTAGAAGTGACTGCCAAGATCGGCGTCCTTGAGAACTTAGGCAACATTCCCGCAGATTTTTTTGATACAAACGCTCCGGGCGGCGATGCTCAACCAATCGAAACCGCCGTGCTGGACGAAACCGAGCTGCGTCAAAATCTCCTTCCGGGCAAGCCATTCTCATGGCCGCCGCTGGCTCAAGGGCCTCTCGAAGGCGTGGTTTGGACTCAAGTAGTTCTCGATCGTACCGGCAAAATTCGAGAGATGATTCCTCCGATCTCCGATAACGCTGGTTTGAAGGACGCCGCTGAGCAACAATTCCGCACATTGCAATTTCGACCCGTCTTACGCAACGGAGTCCCGGTCCAAGCGATTGGGCGATTCGCTGTTCCATTCAAAACACTGCGGCCCGCCGGTGTGGAGTCCTTCGATAGTGCCCGGTCCTATTTTGACCACGGGAGAAAACTCAGTTGCCTCGGTGAAGGAGCAAGCGCGCCGTACATCCTGCACGCTGAATTTCAGGCTGCCTCGTCAAAGGGAACGGTTGAGACAGGCCGTTATGAAGACACTTGGGTCAGCGAGACACAATGGAAACGCGAAGTCTGGTTCGGATCAAGCCACCTGGTGCGCTCACAGAACGGAGAGAAGCACTACCTACTAAGCGAAGGGCCCGAAGCCGGAGTGCTGCGCTTCGTCATGATGATGGTGGAACCCATTCCAGCGTCCGACACGATGACAGAATCGGACTGGAGAATCCGCCGAGATACGGCCGATACCGTCAAGACAATTCGAGTCTTTCGAGGTCCGGAAGGCCCCAACGGTGAGCTCGAGCCAGGAAAGTCACAAGGGTATTGGTTCGATGAAGGAGGTCAACTCGTTAGGACCTACACTTCAGGCATGGAGATTCGCCCTTTGAATCAGGAGAACTACGCCGGAGTTCAAATGGCGCGGCGCATCGATGTGCTCAAGGATGGCAAGCTTAGCATGAGATTTCTCGTCAAGGACATCCAACCGGTCGATCGCTCCGTAGCGAAGGCTTTTGTCTTGAAGGGCCATGAATGGCAACGCGCATTTACGGCGGAAACCCGCTAAGCATCACTATCTTCTTCGAGTTTGTTCATTTAGATA
>DATDHL010000354.1:0-3171 GCA_036521575.1 Edaphobacter sp.
GGACCAGTATTTGTGTACCAAGCCTAGAGTTAGTCTTCGGCTGGTTTAGGTTGCAGTGAGTACGCGGCTAGCCGCGTACTCACTGGCGAACTCGCTCGGCGTCCGTTCCCCGAGAGATCGGTGAGGACGACTCTCATTGTACAAGTGGGGTACAAGACACCCATAAAACTGGTTTTCGAGAAGTCCAGTACCGTTGGCATCCGTGGCATGGGCAGCGTGTATTCGTTCAAGGCGAAGCGCACCGAAGTGGTAGTAAGGCTCTGCGCTGCGTACGAGACGATGTGAACCGTTCTCCGACGCTGGAGATTCCGGAGTGGATGTTTGATTCCGGGATGTGCAGTCAGATGAAGCAGGAGAGTCTGGCCTATGTAAGCAGTGCGGCTCTGGTGACGTTGAAGCATCTATTATCGGGAACGCCGGGGCTGATTGAATTGACCGTAGTTCAGGCGCAGCATCTTTCCAGTAGTTCAGGAGATGCCGATGCGCATACGATCCCGAGCCAGTCAGAGCGAGTTGTTTTCCCCACCAGCGAAGCTTCCGCAGTTGCCGCCGGAGGCACATCAGAAGATGGTCCGCCTGTTGGCTCGGATGCTGAACGAGCATCTGCGGAAGCAGTCTTCTTCCAGCAACAGGCAACCGGAGGCGGGCGATGAGTGAGAAGATTCGCACCCAGCATCTGGAACGCAAGGCCATTCTTTATGTTCGCCAGTCGTCGCCCTACCAGGTGATCCATAACCTGGAGAGCCAGAAGCTGCAGTATGCGATGGAAGCACGGCTTCGGCAACTGGGATGGCGTGAGATCGAAGTGGTGGATGAAGACCTGGGACGATCCGCTGCCGGCTCTGTGATCCGCGCCGGATTCGAACGCATGGTAGCCGAAGTCTGCCTGGGGAAGGTGGGTGCGGTCGCGGCCCGCGAAGTCTCCCGGTTTGCGCGCAACAGCCGCGAGTGGCAGCAACTGGTGGAAGTCTGCCGCGTGGTCGATACCGTGTTGATTGATCAGGAGATGGTTTATGCGCTCCGTCTCAGCAACGACCGCTTACTGCTGGGGCTCAAGGGTAGCCTGAACGAGTATGAACTGGATCTGTTGCGTCAGCGTTCTGTTGAGGCCCGCAGAGAGAAGGCGCGTCGTGGCGAACTGATCGTGTCTGCTCCCATCGGCTACGTCAAGAGCGAAGATCAGCGCCTGGAGAAGGACCCGGACCTGCGTGTGCAACAGGCCATTCTTCTTGTCTTTCGTAAGTTCGCCGAACTGGGCACCGTGCGCCAGACGCTGCTGTGGTTTCTGGAGCACGGGCTGGAAGTACCAACGCGTACGCCGCGCGGCGAGACGCGCTGGAAGAGGCCCGTGTACCGCTCGATGCATCGCATGCTGACCAGCCCTGTTTATGGAGGCGCCTATGCCTACGGCAAGACAGAACATCTCACCGGCTTCGACGGAGGAAGACCTCGGCACGTCTGCCGGCGTAAACCGCGAGATCAGTGGCTGGCCCTGATCCCTGGAGCTCATGAAGGGTATGTGAGCTGGGAAGAGTTCGAGCGGATCGTGTGCGCTATCCGGGAGAACACGCAAGGGAAACAACAACCCGGCGCAGTCAGGAACGGACTAGCAGGACTCTTGCGGTGCAGCCGCTGTGGACGTAAGCTGACGGTGCGATATACAGGCAGCGGCCACGATGTATTACGCTACTCCTGTATCCGCGGCTGGCTGGATAACGGTGAACCGCGCTGCATTGCGTTCGGCGGCATCACCGTAGATGAAGCTGTCGGCGGAGAGGTGCTTCGCGTGGTTCAACCCGCAGCGATCGAAGCTTCCGTGCTAGCCAGTGAAGAACGCGCCCGGCACAGGGATGACGTTCTCCAGGCTCTTCAGCGTGATCTTGAAGCTGCGCGCTACGCCGTTGAGCGCACGCAGCGGCAGTACGATGCGGCGGATCCAGAGAACCGGCTGGTCACCGCGGAACTCGAACGGCGCTGGAACCTGGCCCTCGAACATATGCGCGAGATCGAAGTGCGTATCCAGCAGCACGGTGCTGCGCTTGACCAAGATCCAGCAGTATCCTTGGAAGACTTCCACCAGCTTGCCCACGAACTGGAAGCCATCTGGGCCGATTCCGCCACGAGTGCGCGATTAAAGAAGCGCATCGTCCGTACGCTCATCGAGGAGGTTCTCGTGGATGCGGATAGCTCCGCAGGAGAACTGGTCCTCATGCTTCATTGGAAAGGCGGGGTTCATACCGAACTGCGACTTCCACGACGACGACGCGGTCAGTGCAGCACTCAGACCTCGCGCGAGTTGATCGAAGCGGTTACGGTCCTGGCCCGCATTTGCAGTGATGACCTGATCGCCGGCGTCTTAAATCGCAACGGCCATCTTACCGGTCGCGGCAATCGTTGGACACGAGAGCGAGTCACTGCGTTGCGCAGCCATTACCGCATCGCTTGCTATCAGCCAAACGAGCGGCAACCCTGGATAAACCTGACCGATGCTGCCGCACTACTCGATATCAGCCCAAGAACTCTCCGGCTCGCCATCGACAGAGGAGAGATCCCCGCCGACCATCCTTTTGTGGATGGTCCCTGGGTGATCAGCAGGGATATATTGGACAGCAAAGCAGCGCAAACGTTGAAGCAGCGGGCACGCACAAGACCACGCAAACCCGCAATACCTCTTCCTGAACAGCACCAGTGCCTGTTCTCAACTACATAGCGAGGTGGGGCAGTATGAGACCGTGTTGTATTCCTGCCGCCATGTCTCGATCAGCCGTTTTGCTTCGGCCAGAGTGCCGAACCAGTGGGCTTTCAAGCACTCGGCTCGGAAGGTTCCATTGAACGATTCGCAGAAGGCGTTGTCGGTCGGCTTGCCCGGGCGCGAGAAGTCGATCTTCATTCCATTCTGGTAGGCCCATAGGTCCATGGCTTGACTGGTGAACTCGCTTCCGTTGTCATAGAACAAGAACTTCGGCACTCCACGTTGCTGTTTTACTCCGTTTAGCACTCGCACTACGTCTTCTCCTTTCAAGCTCTGTGCAGCTTCGATGGCAACACCTTCCCGCGTGTACACATCGAGGATCGTCAACGCCCGGAAGCGCTTGCCATCTTGCAACTGATCGGCGACGAAATCGATGCTCCATGCCTGGTTGGGCGCTGTCGCTTTGAAGCGTTCTTCCC
>DATDHL010000355.1:0-18502 GCA_036521575.1 Edaphobacter sp.
GAGTGTTTTGAGCGAGGTGGCGGAGGGAGAGCGTTGCTCCAGCAGGCCGTAGGAGACCTGGGCGAGGGTTTCACGAAGTTCTATGGCGGATTGAAGAATGTGGGTACCGGCTCGGCTGCTGGCTGTTCGCCAGAGATGACGGGCCTGCCGGGCGCTGAGCACTTCGGACTGCTCTGCAAATCGAAGCAGATCGTCGTACTCTTTGAGTAGCTCCTCCGGGCCGGTGTCGCGAAAACGCCAGTCCAGCGTGTTGACCAGATCAAGCACGGCATGGCCTGCGACCAGTTGAAACGGAGATTTTACGGCGGCATTGCTCATATTCAACTACTAACCTTCTAAATACATTTTACAGGTTATTTTATTCTTATACAGTGATAACCAGCTATGGCGAATACAACGGTTACCGAGCAGTCGTCTTCGAATCGATCAGCTTCGCTGGATGCGCGTGTCATTCTGGCGTTCTTTGCGATCTATGTACTGTGGGGTACAACCTTTCTGGCGATTCGGATTGCCGTGCAGGAAATTCCGCCGCTACTTGCTGCCGGAATGCGATTCTTCGTGGCCGGGGTAGTGTTGTACGGTTTTATGCGCCTAAGGGGCCAGCCGAACCCATCAAAATTACAGTGGCGTTACCTGGGTGCGATCGGCATGGTGATGTTCGTCGTCGAGTATGGCCCGCTGTTCTGGGCAGAAAAATACATCCCCTCGGGCATTACGTCGGTTTTAGCCGCGACGATTCCGCTGATCACGATCGTGCTCGAGATGCTTGTTTTTCGGCATCAGAAATTTCGCTGGAGTTTGCTGGGAGCGGCCTCGCTAGGCTTTGGCGGCATCATTGTGCTTCTCATGCCGGATCGGAATCAGCATCTTGCTCTATTTCCCTGTATTGCAATTCTGATCGGAGGGGTCGGATGGTGTGTGGGTTCTATCCTCAATCGTTCGCTGCTTTTGCCTGAATCACGGCCACTGACCTCGGGTGCAACTATGATGTTGGGCGGCGGCGGCCTGCTTGTGCTCTCTGCAGCATTTGGCGAGTTGCATCCGCTGCCCCATGTGTCGATGCGCGCGGCACTCGCTGTGCTGTACCTGATCGTCTTCGGATCGTTGCTGGCGTTTACGGCATTCGTTTGGCTGCTTGGGCGCATGCCAGCGTCTCGCGTTTCGAGCTACGCGTATGTCAATCCTATCGTCGCGGTTGCGCTGGGCTACTTTCTCGCCGGGGAGATCATCACGGTGCGCATGTTTATCGGCGCAGCCATTGTGGTGCTGAGCGTCTTTTTGATCCTGCGTGGAAATAAGCCTGCTAAGGCATGACGGCCGCTCGTTGCGACAGCAGATGATCGATGCGAGCGTTGACGGCGTTGGTGTCTGACAGGTCGGTCTTCTTGAGCGGGGCGCCCTGGTAGTTCTCGTAGAGGTATGCCGGCTGATTGGCAGACGCGGGGATGGTCAGGAACTCGACGGAGTTTACGTGTGCAGGAATCTTCGCTCCGAACCAATGTGGATCGTCACGCTGCGCCCAGGTCACAAGGGAGAGGACAGCTCCGACGGGGTAGTTGTGGTCGTCGTTCGTTCGTGCGTACCTCACCGCGATGTCGTTGCCGTACAAAGTCGACATGGTGGAGTCGCGGCGATTGAGCCACGAAGTGATGACTTTCCATTGAAGCGGGTTATAAGGAAGAGTTCCCGTGAGTGCTGCTTGCTGGTTGACGGGCAGAGCGGTCGGCTTGCTGGTACAGCCTGCGAGCGAGAGGATTGCAAGTCCGGCGAGGAGGATGGCTTTCATGCGGACCTCACTGTTGTCCCGTAAGAGGGAAGGTGTAGACATAGTCGTTTTCGCGGAGGGGCTTGTGGCAGCCTGTGCACTCGGAGGTGAACCCCGCGTCCTTGCCGTAAGGCTTTAGATCAGTGCCTCGCCACCTTGCGAATCCCCATCCTTCTGTCGATGCGAACTTTTTGCGATCTTTGATCATGAACTCGACCTGGAGAAATTCCCTGGTTTTCGTGTCACCGCTTTCGTCCACCTGCTGGGCCCAGGCGGCTTTGGCAAAGATGGTTCCGTCCGGCCATGGGCGAATGTTTCCTTCGGCGATGGCCTTGACGGCGATGTCGTTGCCGAAGATGACTCGCATGGTGTGGTTGTCGAAGCGGTCTGTTGTGCTGATGATCTTCCAGTCCCGATAGCCCGGGATGTAGGCGATTCCATTGAGCGTGGGCTGAACGTTGAGAACCGACGTGCTGGCGTGGATCCACTTGTCGTACTGGTCGTCCGCGGTTGTCTTTACTGTGGGATTGGGGATGGCGATTTCAGTGGGGTGGACGAAGTTCTTCAGGGTGGCAAGGTCCTCGGGCGAGACGTTTGTTTCGGGATGCAGAAGGGTGTAGCTCTTGAGGGGCATCCCGCCGAGCTGAATCTGGTTGATTGCTTCGTAGAGGAGCGCGCTCTGCTGTGCTGCCGGCAGCTTGTCGATCTCCGAAAAGTTCAGGTACTTCCTGGCCTCTCTCACGTCGCTGCTTGCGATCCAGTAGGCGGGGGCTACTTTGTCGAACCAGAATAGGTGTGTCTCGTTGGAGTGACAGTTGTAGCAGGAGGTCGTGAGGATTCGTTTGACCTCAGGAGGCGCTTTGAGCTCCGCGGTCACGGGCGGATTGTCGAGCTTTGGATGAATCAGTTGGATGGTTGCGAAGAGCACGACGCAGACCATGAGAATAGACGCAAGGAGACGAGTGCGCGAACCGGACTCTGTGACCTTCATATAGTGAGGTTAGACGTTCTTCAGGCCAAGGAGACTCGTCCGACGTTTTTATTGACCACACGATCTTCGAATAACTGTAGGCTGGTGTGGATGTGCGAGGTGAGGATGATGCGGATTGTGCGAATGGCGTGTGCGTTTGGACTGATGGTTTCGGCTGTGTCGTTTGGACAGGCTCCGGCGTCGGGCGCTACCGGGCCGGCGGCCGAGGCGCAGCGAAGTTATGCAGGGCTGAAGGACAACATCCTGAAGTCGGCGGATCGGATGCCGGCGGAGAGTTTCTCGTTTAAGCCGACTCCTGAGGTGCGGACGTTTGCCCGCGTGCTCAACCATATCACCGAGGCGCAGTTGCGTACCTGCGGCGCGGCGAATCACACGGCTCCAGACACGCAAGCGAAGGTTCCGCCGGAGACTGCGGATAAGGCCGCAATCGTTGAGGCACTGAAGGCCTCGTTTGCCGAGTGCGATAAGGCCTTTGCTGCGCTGACCGATACCAATCTGACGGAGATGTTCGATCTAGGGCAGACGAAGCGGTCGCGCGTGGGGCTGATGTGGGGAACGGTGTCGCATGACAATGAGCAGTATGCGACGCTGGCGCTGTATTTGCGGCTGAAGGGGCTGGTTCCCCCCAGCAGCGAGAAGTGAGACCCTGACACGGTACGCGAGAATAAGCGAAGAGGCCCCGGAGATCATCGGGGCTTTTTCTTTTGACTTCCAACGCTGTGTTTTGAATGGGAATGGCGACTAGACTAAATTGGATACGTTGTGAGGAGAGGCAGGCAAGCCATGGTTTCAGACAAGCACCTCAACGTTCCGCAAATAGCTCAACGCGACAAGGGGTCGTTCGAGGTCTTCCGCGTCTGGGTGGCCGAAGAGGGCCAGCATGTCAGCATCCGGTGCGGTGCATGGGAGGACCCCTTTGCCTGGGGAATCGTCCTCGCCGATCTCGCCCGCCACATCGCCCATGCCCACGCTCTGCACAACGAAAGCATCGACAAGAACGTCTTCCTCGAACGCCTGCTTGAGGGCTTCAGCGCTGAGATCGACACCCCGACCGATGAGCCCGAGGGCGAAGTCACCCAGTAATCTGGTGCTTAGTGGCCGTGGTACTTCTGAAAGAGATCCGGAAACTGCTGCTGCAGCGCCGCCATCTTCGGCACATCGCATACCTGGATGTACGGATTATTGGGGTTCTTGTCTGCGTAGTCCTGGTGATAGTCCTCACCGTTATAAAAAGCCTTCAGAGGCACAAGCTGCGTCACAATCTTCTTCGGAAACACCTGCGCCGCATCAAGCTGCTGGATATAGGCCGCCGCAATCTTCTGCTGCTCCGGCGTCGTATAGAAGATTGCTGAGCGGTACGACGTTCCCACATCCGGCCCCTGCCGGTTCAGCTGCGTCGGATCATGCACTACAGAAAAGAAGATGCGCAGCAGCGTGCCGTAACTCACCTTCGACGGATCGAAGACGATCTTTACGGCTTCGGCATGGTCTGTTCTTTCTGAAGAGACATCGCTGTAGTTTGCCGTCGTTGCGGTGCCGCCCGAGTAGCCCGCAGTCGTGGCCGTAACGCCCTTCACGCGGTTGTACACGCTCTGCACGCCCCAGAAGCAGCCACCCGCAAACACTGCGGTCTCTTTGCCCGGTGCCTGCCCATGATCATCCACTACGGGAGCCGGAATTGGCTCCTTCCTCGTCTCCGCGCCAATCACCATCTTTCGAACTCCTATCAGAAGTGCCGCTGCAACTACCACTCCAATTCCGATCCGAACTATGCCGCTCGTCATCACCTGCTCCTTACGACCTCTGCGACCCAACAGCGATTAGATGCGATCATCTGCCTGAAAGTAACAGACCATCCCTCAGGCCACGCTCTGCCGTCGTCCCTGAATCTCGATGTACACATGAATCAGGCTGATAGCCGCCGGCGTCACTCCGGCGATGCGGCTGGCCTGTCCCAGCGTCATGGGCCTTACGCGCGTCAGAACCTGCTTCATCTCCGTAGAAAGCCCGCTGACCGCGCTGTAGTCGAACCACTCCGGAATCACCATCTTCTCGGCCTTGCGCATTTTCTCCATCGAGCGCCGTTGCTGATCGAGATAGCCCGCGTACTTGATCTCGGTCTCCACCGTCTTCATCTCGTTGCGGACCCATGCCGGAAGCTTTGCCTCGCCAGCAGCATCGATCGCCGTGACCCAGATCGCGAAGACCTCACCCGCGTCCGCCAGCCGGTCGCGCAGCAGCGGAGCTAACGCCTCGATCTCAACCTCAGGCCGCTTGATCAGTTGTGCGAAGCTCTGGCCTGACACACTCGAAGCATCGCCATCCAAACGGCTCAACAGCTCCTCCGGCATCTCACCGGTGCGAATCCGCGAGTCCTTCAGCAGCGCCTCAAACGCCACCGCACGCAGCTGCTTGGCCTCGTACTCCGCCCACGCCGCATCATCAATCAGCCCCAGCCGCCGTCCATGCGGAGTCAGCCTGCGATCCGCATTGTCGATCCGCAGATGCAGCCGGAACTCCGCACGCGAGGTAAACATGCGATACGGCTCGTTGGTTCCCTTACTGATCAGATCGTCAATCAGGATGCCTGTGTAAGCCTCTGTGCGATCAAGCGTAAAGCCCTCCTCACCTTTGACTGCTAACGCCGCATTGATCCCCGCCATCAATCCCTGACACGCAGCTTCTTCGTAGCCACTGGTGCCATTGATCTGCCCGGCGAGATACAGGCCCTCATACTTCTTCACCCGCAGCGTACGATCCAGCTCCGTAGGATCGATTGCGTCATACTCAATCGCATAGCCGGGCCGCAGCATCTCCGCATGCTCAAGTCCCGGAATCGACCGCACCATCGCTGCTTGAATCTCCATCGGCAGACTTGTGCTCATGCCGTTGATATAGACCTCATGGGTGTTCAAGCCCTCGGGCTCAAGGAAGAACTGGTGCCGCGTCTTATCCGGGAAGCGCACGATCTTGTCTTCAATCGAAGGGCAATACCGCGGCCCAATCGCCTCAATCTGCCCCGTGTACATCGGCGACCGGTGTACATTCTCGCGGATCAGGCGCAGCGTCTCATCGGTCGTATGCGCGATGTGGCACTTGATCTGGCGCAGCGGCGGCTCCCCACCCTTCGCAAACGAAGACCGAGAGCTGAACGGCGTAGGATCGACATCGCCCGGCTGCTCCACAAATTTCTCCCAATCTATCGTGCGGCCATCCAGCCGCGGCGGAGTCCCCGTCTTCAACCTGCACTCACGCAACCCCAACCGCTTCAAGCTTTCGCCCAACAAAACACTGGCTGGTTCTCCACTCCGCCCCGCTGTGTACTGCTGCTCCCCGCAGTGGATCAAACCATTCAAGAAGGTGCCAGTCGTCACGACCGTCGCAGCAGCATAGACCACCCGCCCATCGCGTAGTCGCAACCCGCTGACTCGCTGATTCGCTGACTCGCCGACTTGCTCGATGACCAGGTCCACAACCTCAGCCTGCTTGATGAACAGATTCTTCTGCCCCTCCAGTACCTCACGCATCTTCACCCGATACAGCGCCTTATCGCACTGCGCCCGCGGAGACCACACCGCCGGCCCCCGGCTCGTATTCAGCAGCCGAAACTGAATCCCACAAGCATCGGCGACCTCTCCCATCACGCCACCCAGGGCATCCACCTCACGCACCAGATGCCCCTTGGCGATCCCGCCAATCGCCGGATTGCAGCTCATCTGCGCAATCAAATCCAAATTCAGCGTAAAGATAGCCGTACGTAACCCCATGCGCGCCGCAGCCACCGCCGCCTCGCACCCGGCATGCCCCGCACCTACAACCACTACATCGTACTGTTCCGTAAAAGCCATCACCCCTATTTTACGGGTGCACCAAGTACTATGGAGCCTTTATCTCCACATCGCCTTTGTAGTATGTCGCTCTTCCGTTGACAACGTAAGGAGCTAAGTGACACTGGGCTATTTGCGAAGCAGGGAGCAGCCAGCCTGACCACGTGACATCCCCAACCGGTCCATATCCGGTAACCTTTCCTGTCTCGTTCACGGAAACCCGAATTCGGACCACAATTCCCGCAGGCTCACCGGATTCAAAATTATTGAAGCGACAGCCAACCATCTGTTTCTTCATCTGTTCCACCGTAAGGATTGGCAAAGGATCATCAAGGTGCGACGTAAAGTGCAGCACAAGCGGCATCTCCATCTGCCGGGCCACGCCATCGATCACCAACGGCTTGAACTTGTACTGCAAAGCTTGTTCCATACCAAAGCTCTCAAGCCCAGGCTGATCTGAATTATGCTTGGCAGTCTCCCGCACCTGCCCCGTCCGGTCCGTGCGCGCATAAACGATCATGTAGCCCTCAGTCTTTCCTTCACGCACCGACGACCACTGAATTTCGGGCACCTTCTCCACCATGCTCTCTTCCTTCAACGTCGAGACGAACTCAGTCGAGATACGCTGCTCGACAAGTGTTACGGTGTCGACAACAAACATCGAGTCGTCCGGTTGTTTAATCTCTTCAAGCTTTGTCAGTCGGCCAATCACGGGCTGGTAATCCAGCACCTCTGTTTGGTATGTGCGCGCAATCTGCTTCTTCCCAAAACCCTTCCAATCCTTGAACTCAATAGACGTATTCGTGGTCAGCACAGAGACCAAGCGTGGTTCTGAACCCGCGAAGCAAATGTCACCCCAAGTCAACTGATCCGTGATTCCACCCGGACGATCATCACGTCTCAGGCAGCTATTCGTAATCTGCGGCCCAACCATCACTGCGCCGCCGTGTCCGCGAAAGTTCTTTGCCATCGGCACCGGGTCCAGCACTGCCAACACAAAGTTCTCCAGCCACCGCGGATAATAATCCCCGTCATTCTTCTCAAAGATCTTGTCCCCGTTTACTACTTTCTCTTGGCTGAACTTCGGCGACGTCAATACCATCCGGTACTTCGACTGATCAACGCACCACACTTCGAGACGTCCCGAATACTCCGATCCAGCGGCTCCTATCTCCATCACCGCATGAAAAGGCTTGCCCTCATACGTGAGCGAAGAAGCCTTCAAGGCCCGAGTCAAAGCAACATCAACATCCACTCGTTCACCCTGAATCTGAGGAAACCCAGGCATTTGCGCCCGACCAGCTATAGAACACAACAAGACCCCGACAACCAGACTGCGAAACCCAAATTTATGCATGTGGGCATCCTAATGTATCGCGGTCTAAGGCGGCAGAGCCCTTGAGATATCTCGAAATGACGATCGATCTCCCTTACAATCGCCGCATGCGCATCCAAAAACTCCTCCTCACCGCCACCCTCCTGCTGGCCTCACTCCCCCTCCACGCGCAATCCCCCATCACCACCGACCCAACCCCCGACAAGCAAAACCCCGCGGCCATGCAGTCCTTCCAGCTCCCCAGTCACGGAGCTCTCCTGAACGCCTTCGTCTACATCGCGTCCGGCCCTGGCCCGCACCCGACCGTCATTCTCCTCCACGGCTTCCCCGGCAACGAGAAGAATCTCGACCTCGCCCAATCCATTCGCCGCGCTGGCTGGAACGTCCTCTACTTCAACTACCGTGGCTCCTGGGGCTCGCCCGGCGACTTCTCCTTCACCCACTGTATCGAAGACGTCCAATCCGCCATCGCCTATCTGCACGAGCCCGCTAACGCCAAAAGACTCCGCGTCGACTCCACCCATCTCGTCCTCATCGGCTACAGCATGGGAGGCTTCATGGCCCTCCAGGGCGCCGCAAACGACCCCGCCATCAAGGCCCTCGCTACCATCTCCGCCGCCGACTTCAGCGCCGGCCGCCTGCAATCCCTTCCCGCCGACCAGCACGACGCGGCCGTCAAAAACATCGCCGCCCATCTCGCCGACGAAGGCATGGCCCCGCTCGCCGGCACCACCCCCGAGAGCCTCGCCAACGAGATTGTCGCCAACGCCGCCCGCTGGAACTTCGTCGCGGCTGCTCCCAAACTCGCCACCCGCCACATCCTCGTCCTCACCTCCGACGACGGCCTCGCCCCAGCCAACGACGCCTTCGTCGAAGCCCTCCACAAAGCCGGCAATCAGCAAGTCAACGAGATCCACATGGCCACCGACCACTCCTTCTCCGACCACCGCATCGCGCTCCAGCAGGCCATTCTCGACTTTCTCAAGCAAAACTAGCCACACCGGTATCCACCTCCGGTCTCTTCCTGCATCCAAACCATGCAGGGAGAGACCGGCATTTGCCAGCCTCCGTCACGCCTATGCCAAACTATCGTTTAGCCATGCAGCTTCCCAATTTCATCGCTGAACATTTCCGCCACCCGTGGTTCTTCGCGTTTTTTTTGTTCTGCGGCGTCATCGTCATTGCCAACATCGCGCATGCTGTCATCTTCCGCATCCTCCGCCACAAAGCAGCCGAAAACAAAATCATGGGATGGGGCGTACAGAAGTACCTAAGCCGTCCCGCGCGCGCCATCTTCTTTATCACCTGCCTGCGCATCGTTCTGCCGGCCATCCCAAGAATTCCCGATAACGTCGCGGACATCCTTCGCCAACTTATCGCCATGGCGATCGTCATCGCACTCGGATGGTTCGCCATCGGCTGCGTCTACGCCTTCCAGGCCACGACGCTCCGCCGCTACGACCTCAGGGCCCCAAACAATCTGCGGGCGCGCCGAATCCATACCCAGTTCCAGTTCTTCCGCCGGATCCTCATCGCCTTGATCGTCGTGATCACGATCGGCACCCTCCTCTGGACCTTCAACGACGCCAAATTCTGGCGTTGGGGCTCCGGTCTTCTGGCCTCTGCCGGCGTTGCTTCCGTCATCCTCGCCACCGCCGCGCGCTCCACCGCAGCCAACTTCTTCGCCGGTCTCCAGATTGCCTTCACCGAGCCCATCCATGTCGATGACGTCGTCGTCATCCAGGGCGAGTGGGGCCGCGTCGAAGAGATCAACTCCGCCTACGTCATCGTCAAGATCTGGGATCTCCGTCGCCTTGTCATCCCCCTGAGCTTCTTCATCGAAAACTCCTTCCAGAACTGGACACTCGACTCCTCCGACATCATGGGTACGGCCTTTCTCTACGTCGACTACTCCATCCCCGTCGAAGCTCTGCGCCAGCAACTGAACACGATCGTTGGTGCCTCACCGCTATGGGACGGGCGAACCTGCGTCCTCCAGGTGACCAACCTCACCGAACGCGTCATGGAAGTCCGCTGCCTCACGAGCTCCCGCGACTCCGGCGACAGCTTCGACCTCCGCTGCCTCGTTCGCGAAAAGATGACCGAGTGGATCCAGCAGAACTATCCCAAGGCATTCCCCCTCACCCGCTTCACCGCCGTATCGGAGCTTCCCCTTGGCTCCCAGCAACCCAGCCAGCAGGAACAGCCCTTAGCTCAATCTGTTGGCTCTCATCCTCGTCATCCCAGCTAGCTGTCGTTCATCGAATCTCTGCAAGCGGCTTGCCTGCCTGCGGAGTCTCGCGATTCCAGTCCTTGCCGAAGAGCCGGGCAATCGTCGCCGCCACCTGACTTTGCGTTACCGCAGTTGTGCCTGCGCCCAGTTCGCCCCGCGCCGGTACGCCTCCTCCCATCGCTGCAAGAAAGATGTACTTCGAGTCCGGAACCTTCTCTCCGTGGGTCTTCCACTCATCCGGTGCCTCCCCGCGGCCATGATCCGGCAAAAAGATCAACGTCGTGTGCCCACGATACTCCGGGTCTTCCTGCACGAACTTCCACAGCTCTTCCAGATACAGGTCCACGCGATGTGCTGCATCCAGATAGAAGCCGTAACGTCCGCCGTGTGCCCAATCATCCGTCTCGCCAAGTGACAGGAACAGCAACCGCGGCCTCTTCGCCTTCAGATACTCCATCGCGCTATAGAAGGTCGGCGCATCAAACGCTTCATCTTCCCAGATGTGCGGCGTCTCCGACTTCCAACGATTCAGCAGGTCTACACGCGGTGTGACCGGAACCGACGTCAGCGGTTCGTACCCCACATTCACAACAAAGTCGCAACGCTGCCGATTCACGACGCCTCCAATCACCTCCCACGCTCCGAAGGCGGCAGTCTGATCGTGCACGCTGGGCTCGCTTTTCTTCCACTCGGTATTAAGCCACTCGAGCACCGTGACATTCGGGTTCGGCACATTGTCGTTGCTCTTCACACCCGCATCCGGATGGCCCGTCAGCGTCTCGCTGTATCCCGGATAAGAAAAATTGAGACCGTTGGTGACATAGGCATCGGACCCCTTCTTTCGATTACCGTAAATCTCACCCTGCGGAACCATCTGGTTCCAGAGAAACGGCATCAGCGCGTGCCTGCTCTCCTCCGGCGTTGCGCGTACATAGCGCTGCCGCAGATCGTCTATCGACTGACCTTCAGTATTTTCCTTCGTCAAAAGCGAGGCATCTGCTCCGCCGAATACCTCCTGCCATCGCAGCCCATCCGTCATGACCACCAGCACATGTTCGCTTGCCGGATCGCTGCGGTGCGGCGCTTCATTACCTTGTGCATGCAAAAACGCTGACACAAAAATCCAAAAGAGAACGGGACAGATCTTCTTCAATGGGCTTCCTCTCAACTGCGAACCATTCTCGCAGATGCTTTCATGGCATCCAGCAAATGACGCATCGAAAGGCACAAAAATACCCACCCTCCATGGGAAAATGCGAGGGTGGGTATCGAATACCTTGTTTGGTGCTGCGGCTACTGCGCAGGTTTGGCTTCGGGCTTCTTTGCGGGTGCGGCTGGCTTGGGCTTCCAGAAGGATGGGTTGGCTTTGACCCACTCGTCGAGTGGATAGCTGTTATGCGGGTTGATCTGGAAGATGTTGGTTTGAGTGGCTTCCAGCGAGGCTGCGGTCAACTCTCCGAGTTTCTTCATTCCGTCTTCTCCCAGGGCGGACATGAATTTCTTTGAGTCGGCGATGCCCTGATCGGTTTCGGCGAGGGACTTCATTGGCGTCATGACGAGGTAGACTCCGCCGTTGTCCACGCCATACATGCTTTGGTAGACGGCCCAGTGGGTGTCGGGGGATGTCTTCTCGTAGGCGCTCATGTACATCTTGGCGAGGTCTTCAAACTCCTTCTCGTGGCCAGGGCGAACGACGAAACGGGAGATCTCGAAGAAGCGCATGTGGGGGATATCCACTCCGGCACGCAGGCTGAGGTCTTCGCGGTAGACGTAGGTGCTGGACTCGTATCCGGTGAGGAGGTCGCCATCTGCAACGGCAGCGCGGTCGAGTGCGGCGGAAAGAGTGGCGTTATTGTTGGTGGCGTCGTTGTCCTTCTGCCAAGCCTCGAAGGAGGGATAGGCGACAAAGAAGAGGGAGCGCGGTGCGCCGGAGAGAGAGTCCATGGCGAAGTAGTGGGTTGCCACTTTGCGGCTGTAAATGCGTTGACGAAGGCGCTTTCGGTCTTCAGATGCATGCTGCCTGATCGACCTGGCTTGAGGAACTCGCGCATGATAACGAGAACCTTGGGCGGCGGTGGGGGAGTGCCTCCAGATGACTGTGCGGCGAGAGTTCCCAGACCTGTGAATAGAAGACATAACCCGAGAGAGCGCCCTGCTGTTTTTTTCATTGTTTGACTCCTTGGCTTAGGCAAGCGGTTGAAATGCGGTGATTTGCGGCCACAGAGATCAAGTCCGCGAAACGCGAGGGGAGGCACTCGAGCGGTGGAGACCGGGCGTTAGGGAAAGGTAAAACAGGGGGAAGTCTATACCGGATTTTCGCTCGACGTCGGTTTATTTCGGCGGCGACTACGGCTTTCGGGTGGCGCTGAACTCAATCTTAAGGCCGAAGACAAAGGAAACGGCGCGGAAGTAGAGTTGTGGGCGCACTTGCCAGACATGCAGCGGGCGTTGTTTGCACAGCGGCAGATGGTGCTGTGACGCAGGGAACTTAAGGAGGATTTCGATGAGGAACAGGACGCGAGCGGGTTGGTTAGTTGTTTCAGCCGTGACGCTGATGATGAGTGGAAGGGCACTGGCGCAGGGATGCGTTGCGGCACACTCGAATCAGCGGCCGATTAATGAGCTGGTGAAGATGTATGACGGAGGCTCTCCGGGGGGTTGGTCGATTCATAACCTAACCATCGATATTGGCTATCGGGTGTTCAATTCGAACAAGTACTTCGTCGGCGATCAGGAGATTGCGCGACCTACCGCAGTGCGGAACCACCAGAACATCTTCGACATTGGCGTGGAGTACAGGTTTACGCCGCAGTGGAGCTTTATTGCCGACGTGCCGGTGTTCGATGGCACGCGAAACCAGCTTTATCCGCCGACCGGAATCTACCAGGTCAGTGGGCTCGGAGACATTACGCTGGGAGCGCAGCGGTGGATCTTCCGACCGCCGACGGAGAGCGGCGGCGATATCTCTGTGAGCGCTTCGCTGAAGCTGCCGACAGGCATCAACGATGCGACGGGCTCGGCGCTGTACAAGGGAAAAACGATCAAGGCAACGGCGGACCAGTCGATGCAACCGGGTGATGGAGGCTGGGGGTTCGTGCTGGGGACGCAGGGCTATCAGTCACTATGGCGCGGAGCGGACCTGTATGGGCAAGCGCAGTATTTGTTCAATCCGATGAACACAAATGGTGTGGCCACGTTTCGGAGTCAGCCGGGGCAGAGCATCATGTCGGTAACGGATCAGTATCTGTATCGCGTGGGTATCTCGCAGGGTATGCCAAAGGTGCGTGGGTTGGCTCTGAGTCTGGGGGTTCGCGGTGAGGGCGTGCCGGTGCGTGATCTGCTGGGCTCGAGCGATGGGTTCCGCAGACCGGGGACGATTGTGTCGCTCGATCCGGGGCTAATGTATAACATGCGGCGGACGACAGTGTCGGTAAATGGGCCGTGGGCGTTGTATCGAAACCGTCCACCGAGCGTGCCGGAGATACAGAACAACACGGCGAATGGCGATGCGTTTTTTGCCGACTACACGGTGATCGTCAGCCTGTCGCATCACTTCTAGGACGCGGTGGTCTCCATCAAACGATGGAGACTGCAGCCAGACTTTGTGGCCATGACAAGGGATCGGCCAACACCTAACATAACTCTTGAAAACGTATTGCCCTCCAAAGGGACGCCTCGCTGGCGTCCTTCTTTTTTGCGCTTCGGACTGGCGGGCGTAGGCTATAGGCCTTGAAGTTTTCCGAAAGGATGACTGGCTATGGCGACGACTCTTAGTTCGCAGGAACGGTTTGCCCTTGGACAGCAACGGCGCAAAGATCTGCGTCGGGCGGATCATGCGGTTTGCGGCACGAAGGAGCGGCGCGAGGATCCGCTGAAGCTACTGGAGACTTCGATGCGCGGGCGGGTGCCGGCACTGATCGCCTTGAAGTATGAGCGCATGGCGGCTTCACCGTTTGGGTACTTCCGCGGTGCAGTGCCTGTGATGGCGTACGACCTCTCGCTGGTGAAGAACTCGGGGATACTGACGCAGCTTTGCGGGGATGCGCATGTGCGGAACCTTGGTGCGTTTGCCGGACCGGATGGACGGCTTGTCTTCGACATCAACGACTTCGACGAGACGATCGTGGGGCCGTTCGAGTGGGACGTGAAGCGTATGGCAACGAGCCTTATCCTGGCAGGGCGCGAGGCAGGGGCGAAGAATGTGCAGTGTCGCGATGCTGCCAGCGTGTTTCTGGAGCGGTATCGGACCACGATGACTACGTTTGCCCGCATGCCGGTGCTGGAGGTGGCGCGGCATCAGGTACACCGGTTGCGGGCTGTATCGCCGGTGGAAGGGATCCTACGGCTGGCGGAGCGGGCCACTCCGATGCACACGCTGCTGTCGCTGACGGAAGTGGAGGGTGCCGAGGCTAAGGCCGCAGGGAAGACCGCAGCAAAGGCACCAGCAAAGACGAAAAAGCCCGCGACGAAAGAACGCATCTTCAAGACGATGGCGCCTGTTTTGACTCGGGTGACCGGGGCGATGGCCGAGAAGGTAGTTGCGTCGCTGGTGCCCTATACGGATAGCCTGTGGCGGGAGCGGCGGCATTTTCTTTCGCAATACAGGCCCGTAGATGTGGCGTTCAAGGTCGTGGGGACAGGTTCGGTTGGTCTGCGCGACTACTGCATCTATATGCAGGGGAATGGAGCGCGTGATCCGCTGTTTCTGCAGGTGAAGGAAGAGGTGGCGTCCGGCTACGCATCCTATGTGGACCGGACGGGCGGCAGGCTGAATCGCAGAGGTTCGTACCATCAAGGCAGACGCGTAGTTGAGGGCGAGCGGGCCATGCAGTTGCAATCCGATCCATTTCTCGGGTGGACGACGATGGAGGGACGCGACTATCTGGTGCGGCAGTTGAATGATCACAAGGCGTCGATCCAGGTGGCGGATCTGCGGGCGGCCGGCCTGATGGAGTATGCGGGGATCTGCGGCGAGCTGTTGGCTCGGGGCCATGCGCGGGCAGGCGACTGCTCGATGCTGGCGGGGTATCTGGGGAACTCGACGCGGTTCGACGATGCAGTGGTGACCTTCGCGATGGCCTATGCGGACCAGACGGAGAAGGACTGGCGCGAGCTGGTGCAGTCGATGAAGAAGACGAGCAAAACGAGGCCAAAGAAGGCGGTTGCGAAGAAGCGCTCTTGAAACGCTATCCGGCTTGATTGGGGCAGGATGAATCTTCGTTGAGTCATCGTGTCGCAATCATCTATTCATCGTGCAGTCATCGTCACGACACATTTGCGCTCTACGTTAGCGCTTATGCGTACATATTTTGGCAATCTTCTCGCTACATTGCTGTGTGTGTTTTTGATCCCATTGGCCGTCTTCGCGCAATACGAAAACGGCAGCATCGTCGGGACTGTTCGGGATGGCTCGAGCGCGGTTGTGTCCGGAGCGACGGTCACCGTCACCAACATCGCCACCGGCGTGGTGAGCACACGTACGACCAACGATAGCGGGGACTATGAAGTCCCGGCGCTCCGCGTTGGACAGTACAACGTTGAGATCAAACATGAGGGCTTTTCGCCCGCGCGCGCGACAGATATCACGGTCTCGGTCGCTTCGCGTCAACGCATCGACCTCACCCTGAAGGTGGGTGAAACAACCACGACGGTCGAGGTCACGGTCGTCTCGCTGCAGGTGGAGACCGATACGAGCCAGCGCGGGCAGATCGTGACGCAGTATCAATCCGAGGCGCTACCGCTGGTGAGCCGCAACTACTCCGACCTGCTAGGGCTTGTGACCGGCGTGCGTCAGGCGCCTACGGCCGCGACGACCAGCTCCATCAGCAGCCTGGCGCGTGCGGGTGCGTACAACGTCAACGGTCAGCGCAGCATGTTCAACAACTATCTGCTGGACGGCATGGACAACAACGCCTACGGCGAGAGCAACCAGGGGCTTCGACAACCAGATCATCGCAGTTCCGCCGGACTCGGTCGCGCAGTTCAGTGTGGTCACCAATAACGAGAGCGCCGAGTACGGCCGTTCCTCTGGGGCAACGATCGACACGGCTTCGGCAGGTGGAACCAACCACTTCCACGGAACGGTGTATGAGTTCATCCGCAACACCGATCTGAATGCCACCGGCTTCTTCAAGCCGACGCTTGGCACGGTTCCGTTCCAGAAGCCCACGTTCAACCGCAACCAGTTCGGCGCGAACTTTGGCGGCCCGATTATCAGAGACAAGCTGTTCTTCTTCCTCGACTATGAAGGCTTCCGCCAGACGCTCAAGCCGCTGAGCGTTCTTACGCTGCCGACACAGAATCAGCTTAATGGCATCCTCGTGGCCTCAGTGAAGAACCCGATCACGGGTGTCGTCTACCCAGCGGGAACACCGATCCCTGCGAGCGCAATCAACCCCCTCTCAGCTCAGATCCTGACGTACTTCAAGCAGATCCCCGGCCTGCCGGTCAGCGGACTGCCTACGACCGGTCTGGCCTCTAACGACTATGCAGTGCAGGCGCCCTTTACCGATAAATCGGACAAGGGAGATCTTCGTCTCGACTACCAGCAGAACCCCAGCAGTTCGTGGTTCCTGCGCATCAGCGATCGCAAGGAGAATGCGGTCAACAACCCTACCCTACCGATCCCACTCGATGGCCAGACCAATGGCAACATTCGTATCCTGGACCAGCAGATTGCGCTGGGCTATACGCACCTGATGGGAGCCAACAGGATCGTGGACGCTCGTCTCGGCCTCTCACGCACCAAGGCCGGCAAGTACAACCTCTCGATCGGCAACACTGCCTTCAACATTCCGGGCCTGCCGAATAATCCGATTGTCGCGGGAGGCCTGCCTTCCATCAGCATCTCCGGCCTGTCCGGATTCGGTCGGCAGAGCACCAACCCCCAGTGGCAGAATCCGTCGCTGCTTGACCCCAAGGTCAACTACACCTGGGTTCGCGGCAACCACTCGCTGAAGTTCGGCTACGAGTACGAGCGCGTCTGGATGGCCGTCAACGACAACAACCCGCTCTATGGCTCCTACTCGTATAGCGGCGGATACAGCGCAGTCGGAACAGCCGTCACCGACAGCTACTGGGCCGACTTCCTCTTTGGCACAACGAACGCGTACTCACTGGCGAACTACTTCGTCGCGCACCTTCGCCAGACGATGCACAGCGCCTACGCGCAGGACGACTGGAAGGTGAGCCCCAAGCTCACGCTGAACCTTGGTCTGCGCTGGGAGTATGGTTCGCCGTATTCGGAACAAAATAACTACATTTCGAACTGGGATCCGACCTCGCAGACCGTGCTGACCATTACCCCCGGCGCTGTGGCGGGGAACGGCATCACACCCTACTCGGGAGGCGGAGTTTACGGCAAGACCCTGGTCGACCCCGACCTCAACGACTTCGCTCCTCGTATCGGCTTCGCGTATGCGCCGGCAGCAAACACTTCGATCCGCGGTGGATTCGGTGTGAGCTTCGTGCATTACACACGCGCCGGTTCGGGCGACATTCTCGCGATTAATGCTCCGCAGGCGCAGTTCGCCAGTGTGACACAGATCGCCCCAACTACCACGAATCGCTGCAGCACGCTGCCCGCGCAGATCATCGCAGTCGGCGCGACGACTCCAAGCTGCTACGCCACAGCCGAACAGGGTTTCCCCTCAGCTCTGGCGACAGCCTTCAATCCCGCGACCGACAACATTACCTGGATACCAAAGAACACCGCAGACAGCTACGTCGAGAACTACTTCCTCAGCGTGCAGCGGGCACTGTCAAAGAACACTCTGCTGGACGTTGCCTATGTCGGCAACCACGGTTTGAAGTTGCAGGGTTTCCTCAACGCGAACCAGAAGAACCCGGCGCAGAACTTCGCACGACCCTATGGCAATTGGCCGAGCGACATAACAGCCGCGGTGAATGGGTTCTACTCGAACTACAACGCGCTGCAGGTTCGCTATGAGCAACGTATGGTGGGCGGCCTGACGTTGCTGAACTCCTTTACCTGGGAGCACTCGCTGGATAACGCCAGCGCATCGCTCGAAGGCAACACGCCATCGCCGCAGGATGCGAACAACATTCGCGCCGACTATGCACAGTCTGACTACAACCTGCCCATCGCCAATGTTACGAGCATTATTTACGAGCTTCCCTTCGGCCGCGGCCGCCGTTTTCTCAGCGACTCCAACGGCTTCGTCGATGCTGTGCTTGGCGGGTGGCAGCTCAGCGCCATTAATACAGCGCAGGCGGGCACTCCGTTCAACCTGACCTACTCGCCGAACGGAGCAACCGCGGTCTCGCCGCAGATCTCTGCGACCTATCGCGGCGCCAACGAGTACCGCCCCAATATGGTTTCCGGCCAGAA
>DATDHL010000356.1:0-1892 GCA_036521575.1 Edaphobacter sp.
CAACCCACGCGGCTTCTCCGTCTTCTCCGCCGCAGCCACCAACTCCGGCACAGTCCAAACCCGCCCGCCCGCGGCCCACGCATCCATACACTGCCGAATCAGCCACATCCCATTCACATTCTTGTGAAAGCAGACCCTTCCCCCAACAGCGCCCAGATTCGTAAAGTTGTCCTCACACGCCTCTTCCCCATTCCGAGGCTGCTCCAACACCGTTCCCACCAGCGACCACGTCCCCGAGCTGATATAAGCCCAATCATTCCCCGTCGCTGGAATCCCAGCAATCGCCGAGGCCGTATCATGGCAAGCCGGAGCAATCAGCACCGTATCCCGCAGCGCCGGAAGCTCCGCCAGCGGCCCGCTCAACCGCCCGACCTCCGTCCCCGGAGGAACAATCTTCGCAGCACAAGCCAGATCAAGCTGCGCCGCACTGAAGATCTCCCGGCACCACTGCGGCTTGTACAGCTCCACCATCTGCGTATGCGTAGCATTCGTATGCTCGGCCACACGAGCCCCACCCCACCGCGACAAAACATACTCCGGTAGATTCAACCACTGCCGCCCCTCCGGCACCCCGTCCAGCTCATCCGCATAGAGCTGATAAAGCGTATTGATCCGCAGCAACTGAACGCCCGTCAGCTCCCGCAAGCGCTCCGGTCCGATCCTCCGATGCAGAGACCGCTCCGCCTTCACCGTCCGCTCATCGCGATAGCAGAAGGGATCACCCAGCGGCAGCCCCTTCGCATCGAGCCGAACATAATCCACCGCCCAACCATCGACAGCAATCGATCGCACACCCTCCGTCGCAATCGCAGCACACCGCCGAACTCCATCTTCGAGTCCGTCCACGATCATCGCCAAATCCCAGCGGAGCCCTCCATCCACCTCCCGCGGAGCATTCGCAAACCGGTGCACCAGCTCAATCGCCGGCTTACCCTTCACCCATCGCAGCAGCGAAACCCGGCAGCTCTCCGCCCCCAGGTCCACCGCAATCGAAGCTCGCTTATCCTTCGGCAGCAACGCCATCCCCGGCGTTCTCCTCATCGCCCGTCTCTCATCAACGCAGATACGCCTCAGTCAACCCGCCATCAACCGGAATCAGATGCCCCGTCGTACACCGCGCCAGCGGCCCCGCAAGAAACATAATCGCCTGCGCACAGTCCTTCGGATCGATCGGCTGATGCGTCAGCGTCCGCGTCGCATAAAACTGAGCCAGCACATTTCGCAAATCATCATCGGTCCCATTCTCATCAAACGGCAGCTTGTACTTCTTCAACGACGCAATCACACGATCCCGCGGAAACATCGTCGACCCCTTCACCACCGTAGCCGGCGAAATCCCATTCACCCGCACCTTAGGAGCCATGCTCACCGCCAGTTCCCGCACCAGATGACTCAGCGCGGCCTTACTCACGTCATAAGCCTCGCTGCCACGCTTGGCCACAACAGCATTCGCCGAACTCGTCAGCACCACGCTCGCATCAATTCCCTGTTCAGCAAACACCTTCGCTGCCTCATCGGCCAGCAGATAGTTCGCCGTTACATTCACTTCCAGCGTCAACGCCCACTGAGCATCGCTGATCACCCCATCCGGAGAAGAAGGAAACAGTGCAGCCGTATTGATCAGAATATCGATCCCGCCGAACTGCTTCGTCGCCGCCTCAAGCGCAGCCTTGATCGCCTTCCGATCGCGAATATCGATGCTCGTCCAGCTAACCGCTTCTTTACCAGCGATAGCCTTGACTTCTTCCGCCACCTTCTCTGCACCAGCAACATCGCGGTCCGCAACCACAACATGAGCCCCACGCTCCGCAGCCAGCAAAGCCACCTCGCGCCCGATCCCACTTCCGCCACCCACAATCAGAGCAACCCGCCGGCTCAACTCTTTCTCCGGA
>DATDHL010000357.1:0-3171 GCA_036521575.1 Edaphobacter sp.
CACGCTAGGCTGTGTCTTAGCCCGTCTAAAATCGAAGATGACCTACCGCCAGGAGTACGTTTGAGCTGTCCGCGAAGACCCCGAAACAATCCAAGCTCAAAACCCCGAGCCGTCCTCCTGCAAAGACTGCTCTTCCTCCTCCTGTTCGTCCTTCTCGCACCCACTTGCTCCCGAGCACAGCAGTTCACCTTCCGTCACTATGGCCAGAACGAAGGCCTCCGCAACCTCGACGTCTTCAAAGTCATCCAGGACAAGCAAGGCCTCCTCTGGATCGCCACCGAAAACGGCCTCTTCCGTTACGACGGCTCTGAGTTCCATCGCTTCGGCCCAGCCGACGGCATCCAGGAATCCCTCATCCTCTCGCTCACCCTCGACTCCTCCGGCCGCATTTGGACTACCACCAACGACCACCTCTACTACTTCGACGGAGCCCGTTTCCAGTCTGTCCCCACTGGCTCCCACCCCATGCAGTTCGCAGCCGTCCAGCGCCTCGCAACCCTCGATCCGCGTCACGTTCTATTCCTCGATCGCGGCACCCTCATGCAGGTCCAGCAGTCCACCTCACAGCCGCCCGCACAACAGGTTTGGACAGCCGCACCCTACTTCACGCCCCAACAGACCGCGGCCCATCCCGAGCTATCTCAACTCCACAGCATCATGGCCACGTCCGATGGCACAATCTGGCTGGGTTGTGGCCATCGCATCTGCCGCGTCAAAGACGGCCAACTCACCATTCTCGGGCCTCAGCAATCCCTCCCCGATGAGTCCTGGATATATCTCTTCTTCGACCGCCACGGCTGGCTTTGGGCTCGCAGCCCTCAGCATATCCGCGTCCTCGCTCCCGACGCCGCCCGTTTCGCCGCTCGCGACATCGCCCCCAACGGCCTCTCGACATATTCCGGAGCAGGCCTCCTCACCTTCACCGAAGACGTCCACGGCGACCTCCTCACCCAGACCGACACCGGCATCGCCCGCTGGAACGGTACCGGCTGGCGCACCTTCGACCGCAGCAACGGCCTCGCCTTCGACGCCATCAGCACTATCCTCTCCGACCAGCAAGGCTCCATCTGGATCAGCACTCGAGGCCACGGTATCTATCGCTGGCTCGGCTACGGCCAAGTCGAAAACTGGACAACCGAGCAGGGCCTGCGTAGCGACATCGTCTGGCCCATCCTGCGCGACCGTGAATCCCGCGTCTGGATCGCCGACCAACTCCAGCTATCGCAACTCGACGACACAGCCAAGCACATCACGACCCCGTCCGCACTCGCAGCCACCGGGCTCCCCCACGGCACCGGCCTCACGCAAACCCCCGACGGCGCGCTCTGGATACTTCACATCACCGGCGAACTTCTCCGCTACGATCCCTCCCGTCAGCGCATCACCTTCCGCACGAAAATCCCCACCTCAGCCCGCCTCTTTCAGGACTCCGCCCACCGCATCTGGCTCCTCACCCGCGAAGGCCTCTACGTCGTCCGTCATCCCGACCTCAACCCCACCGTCGAAAAACTCGTCGACCCCGCCGTCTCGACCGACGCCTTCGCCGACGCTGCCGAAGACGCGACCGGCAACCTCTGGTTCCTCGCCGATGATCACCTCTACCGTCTCACAAGCGGACACTTCAACCAGATTGCGATCGACACCCGTTGCACTCGGGGCCAGATGCGCAACATCGCCGCAGCTCCCGACGGCACCCTCTGGATCGGAGGCGGCCTCTCCACCCTCTTGCATCTTCGCGTTCAGGGAACTCAGACCAGCATCCTCAACACCGTTTCGACACCCGATCTCGTCTCCACCGACGTCCAGATCGTCCGCTTTGACCATCGCGGCTGGCTCTGGATCGGCACCGACCTCGGCCTCAACGTCTTCGACGGTACTCGCTGGCGTCTCCTCACCGAACAGGACGGCCTCATCTCCAACGACACCGACGAAGGCGCCTTCTTCGCCGATCACGATGGCTCCATCTGGATCGGCGTAAACGGCGGAGCCATCCATCTCCTCCACCCCGAGCAGCTCTTCTCTCCCACCACACTCAACGTTCAGCTCAAATCCGCCACCCTCGGCGACCGTGTCTTCCGCCTTACCGGCAGTCGCAACGTCTGGCGCTGGCGAGACGTCCCCCTCGACATTGCCTTCACCTCGCTCAACTTCGACCGAGAGGGCTCACTGCTCTTCCGCTATCGCCTCCTCGGTCTCGAATCCGCGTGGACCCAAACCCCCGGCCACTACCTCCATTACGCCGCCATGCCCCCGGGGGACTACCGCTTCGAGGTACAAGCCAAAGATCCCGCCCAGCAAAAGCAATCGCAGATCGCCTCCTTCACCTTCACCATCCGGCCACCTTGGTGGCGCACCACATACTTCTACTTCTTCCTCGCCATCTTTTTCACTTCACTCTCCGTCCTCGTCTGGTACTGGCGTGAACGGTCCCTTATCCGCCGACAGCAAGTCCTTCGCAAACTGGTCGCCCAACGCACCCTCGAACTCGAAGCAGAAAAAGCCGAACTGCTCGCCACCCGCGAAGAACTCCGCCGCCAGGCGACCCGTGATGCTCTCACCGGCATCTGGAACCGCTCCGCCATCCTCGAAGTCCTCGAGCGCGAACTCGAGCGCGCCGGCCGCGAAGGTACTCACCTCGCCGTCGTCCTGGCCGACATTGACCACTTCAAGCGCATCAACGACACCCACGGCCACCTCGCCGGCGACTCCGTCCTCCGCGACGCCGCCCAGCGCATGCTAGAAAGCGTCCGCCCCTACGACTTCGTAGGCCGCTACGGCGGCGAGGAGTTCCTCATGGTCCTACCCGGCCTCCACCCTCAGGACCCCTGCCCGCGCCTCATCGAACTCCAGCAAACCATCTCCGACAGGCCATTCCCATACCAGGACAAATCCATCCAGGTCACCTCGAGCTTCGGAGTGGTCTGGATGGACTCACCCTCCACCACCGTCGAAGACATGATTCGTTGCGCCGACCAGGCACTATACGAAGCCAAAGCCGCCGGCCGCGACTGCATCATCTACTACACCCAACCCACCACCAACGACCTCCCGACTTTCTAGCCCCTCAAGCCACTTCCGTCGCAGGTTCCTCTGCCTCGTACCATTCCCTTGTGACACGTTACTCTCGCGCTCGCTTTTGTATTCTGGCTCCCAAGATCAGTCTGGGTCTTT
>DATDHL010000358.1:0-2974 GCA_036521575.1 Edaphobacter sp.
TGCTGAGGTCCTTGCGCGAGGATGGGATTACGATATCAGCCGATTTTGGATGGAATCCGGATATCTCCATCAATCAGCTGATCTCCATTATCCGGCACTGCGAGTTTATCTTCCCGAATCAACATGAAGCCTGTGCAATTACTCAGACCACCACTGCGCGGAGAGCGCTTGAGAAATTACACGAATGGGTTCGCGTTCCCGTAGTGAAGCTGGGTTCGAAGGGTGCCATGCTCATGTCCGATGGCAATGTTTACAGGCAGCCTGCGTTACGGGGCGCGATTGTGGACGCCACAGGCGCGGGCGACGCATTCAATGGCGGATTCCTTCACGAGTTTCTGCGAGGCTCTCATTGGGATGACTGCTTACGGGCCGGTAATATATGCGGCAGCCTGGCGGCGACGGCCCCGGGTGGCTCTCTTGGACTTCCTGCCTATTCTGAGTTCGCTAAGCACATGCGCAATCTTAGGAATACCGGTTCTGTCTAAATCAATTTATGGAGACGAATCGAATTTAGCTGGTTGCGAGTTTTTTGATTTGCGCTACGAGGTCGGCGGGTTGCCAGTCGTTGGTGGGGTACCAGGCGGCTACTTTGCCGTCTTTGCCGATGATGATGGTGGAGAGGGAGTGGGTGAGGGTTTTGGCGTCGCCGGGGGTTATGCCTACGTTGAAGAATTGGGTGACGGCGGGGAGGCCTTTTTCGGAAGGGGCGGCGAAGTCCCAGTGCTTGAAGGTCTCGGTGGTGTAGTTGCCGGTGTAGGCTCCGCCGTAGCTGCGGAGGACTTTGGGGGTGTCGTAGGTGGGGTCGAAGGAGATGCTGAGGAGATGGGTTTTGGCGTAGAGGTCGGGGTCGGCCTGGAGGGCTTTGTCGATTTCGGCGAAGTTGCGGGACATGCGGGGGCAGTAGTCGGCTAGCGGGCAGCGGGTGTAGACGAAGGTGGCGACGAGGACTTTGCCCTTGAACTGCGAGAGGTGCAGGGTGCGGTCGCTTTGGTTGAGGAGGCGGAAGTCGGGGACGGTGTCGCCGGGTTGTGGGACGTGGTACTGGACGGCGGGTTTGTAGTCGGGGCGAGCCTGGGCGATGACGACGATGTTGTCGAGAAGGACGTCGTGGAATTCGGTGCCATCGGTGGTGGCGAGGATTCGGGCGGTGATGAGGTCGCCGGGGTGGAGCTCGCTGATGACGGAGGGGTCTTTGAGCTTGTAGGGCATTGTCATGGCGTCCATGAAGCCGGGAACGGCCTCGTGGTCGAGGATGACATGGGTGGCGTCGGTGGTGATGACTTTCCCGCGGACGGGGAAGGTCTTTTGCGGCGCGTGGAGCGTTGCCGTAATGGATGTTTTGGGAAGCTCTTCGACTTTGCAGGCGGTCAACAGAAATAGGAATGCGAGGAGAAATAGAGGCTTGCGGGGCACGGGTGAAACTCCTGTATTGATGATAACGGGTTGAGTGCGTTGGGCTGTGTTTTGTATGGGATAGAGGACGGTTTTCCCAGAGCGGCGGCGGGCGTATAACCGAGAGATGGATATGAGGCTGCCGGTCGGGATAGCTGAGGCGCTGGAGCGAGGCGCGACCGTGGTGACGGGGAATCAGCGTGCGGCGCGGGGGTTGCGGCAGGCTGTGGACCGGCGGAATCGGGCGGAGGGGCTGGTGAACTGGCGGCCTCCGGCGGTGATGGCGTGGAATACGTGGACGGCGGGGCTTTGGCGGGGGTTGGTGGTTGAGGGACGTGTCTCGGAGATTGTGCTGAACCGGACGCAGGAACATGCTGTGTGGAAGCTGATCCTGGAGTCAGAGGAGGAGCTGGCTACGTTGCGGTCGGTGGAGTCGCTGGCGGAGATGGCGATGGAGGCGTGGCGGCTGCTTTGCGCTTACAACGGGGAGAGGCGGCTGCAGAGTGCGGCGGTGAGCGATGATTCGCGGGCGTTTCGACGGTGGGCTCGGACGTTTGAGCGGCTGTGTGGGTCGGAGAGGTTTTTGGCGCAGGCTCAGTTGGAGGGGGCGCTGCGACGGGCTGTTGAGAATGGTTGGGTTTCGGATTTGGGTGGGGAGATTGTGCTGGTAGGGTTCGACAGGCTGACTCCTGCTCAGATGGGGTTGGTGGAAGTTTTGCGCGGGGTCGGGGTGGTGGTTGAGGAGATGCAGTTGGCTGCGGCGGCTGTATCTCGGACGCTGGTCGCGGCGGGGGATGCGAGGGAGGAGTTGTCCGTATCGGCGCGGTGGGTGCGGGGGGTGCTGGAGGAACGGCCGGGGGCGCGGGTTGCGGTAGTTGTTCCGGGGTTGGAGGAACGGCGGGCGGAGATCGATAGGGTTTTTCGTGAGGTGCTGGCTCCCGAGTTGGAGGACATTGCTGCGCGGGAGGATGGGGCGCCGTATGAGTTTTCGGTGGGGAGGGTGCTGGCTTCCACGCCTATGGTGGCGGTGGCGCTGGATCTGCTGCGGTGGGCTGGGGGGGCTCTACCGCTGGAGCGAGTGAGTGGGCTGCTGCTTTCTCCTTATTTTGCGATGGTGGAGGAGGAGCGCGGGGCTCGTGCGGCGTTCGATGCGTTTGAGCTGCGGAAGGCGAGGATGCTGCGGCCCGAGATTTCGCTGGATTGGCTGATTGTTCAGATGGCGAGAGCCAGGCGAAGGGGAGTGCTGACAGGGTTGTTGGGAAGGCTGCGGGCGATGCGGGTTGTCGCAGCAACTCGGCTTGCGGGAGATGTGGAGCGGACGCATGCGGAGTGGACGGTGCGGATGGGGGAGTTGCTGGACGCCGCGGGTTGGGGTGCGCGTGAGGAAGACAGCGTTGCGTTTCAGACTCGGAGAAAGTGGGAGAGTGCGCTGGATGAGTTGGTGACGGCGGACTTCGATGGGGTGAAGGTTGGGTTTGGGAGGGCGCTGGAGGAGTTGGAGTGGATTGCGCGGCACACGATGTTTGCGCCGGAGTCGCGTGATGCTCCTGTGCAGGTGATGGGGCCACTGGAGGCTGCGGGG
>DATDHL010000359.1:0-5601 GCA_036521575.1 Edaphobacter sp.
CAATCTCACTCGATCGCTTGAACCACGAACGTCGACGGATCGAGAGGGATGCACTTGAGGAGCTGGTGGCGCTGGTTCATGATGAAGTTCCAGCGGGCCTGATCGTCTATGGGCCCACCTGGAGAAAGGGCATCGCGGGTATCCTGGCCAGTCGGGCACGCGAGCGCTATGGCGTGCCGACCTTCGTGCTCGTCCACGACCCAAGCACCGGAATGGCCGTCGGATCGGGGCGAAGTGTGGAAGGGCTCAGCCTTATCACGGCGCTGCGCGCCTGCAGTTCTGTGCTCCACCGCTTCGGAGGGCACAGCCAGGCCGCCGGCGTAACCGTAGCGGTCGAGAATATCCCAAAGTTCCGGGAGATGTTCGAGACCTTCCTGCTGGAACACCCTGCTGAACCGATAGCTGCGCCGCAGGCCGAGTCGGAGTTGGACCTTGGCATGGCAAATGCAGTTCTCTTTGAACAGCTTCGCAGCATGGAACCGTTCGGTGTCGGTAACCCGACGCCGCTTTTTCAGGTAGCCAGTGCGGTCGTACGGCCCGGAAATCCGGGCTTCGTGATCGTCAGGCAGCATCGGCAGGAGATCAAAGCGCGGTCATCAGAACCGGTCCAGGGTGAGGGAACGGCGCTTCTCGCCCTCAATGGGACCTCGGCTACTCTGGTCAGGCTCGATTGAAAATCGCTGATTTTATTGGCAATTTGACTTAAAACAGGGTGCATGGGATAACGTCCACGAAAGGCAGGACACGATATGGACGTTTTACTTGAAGAGCTCGAGCAGTACACACGGGCCCTCGATGAATTTATCCTCCCGGGCACCCTGATGGACTGTTTCGAATACCACCGTAGGCGGGAGATGCGTAATGCAGCCACCGCCTTCAACGACAACCAACTCAGCTGGTTTCTCCACATGATGAACGAGCTGCGCGGTGTAGCCGACCGAAAGGACGACTTCGACATGCTGTTCGATCCGGTGATGTACATGGTCGATCATTCGGCATGGACCGCCCCGCCCGGTCTCACGATTGATCTGCCGGCGCTCAATATCCAGGTGCTGGAACACGCCGATGCCGGTTCGCCCTTCGTGAGCATCGCGCAGGATGAGATTGCTCGCCTGAGGACGCTAGCTGAAACCTACCCCGATGAGGCCATCATCGGGTTAGCGAACGTCGCGGCCGCGGCGTACGTGGATGCAGGCAGCACGTTTGCAGATCGGCGGTCCGCTATCCGGTATCTTGCGGTGAATACCAGCGCCAAGCTCGAAGACTACTGGGCAGCGGATGATTCGCTTTGGATTGCAGCAGGGAATCGCATGGTCCAGCTCTCCGACGTCGTTGCTGAGCAGAAAGGACAGATACTCAGGGATCAGGAGTCTGCCATTACAGAACACGACCTGGTTTGCTATTCGGAGGACCAGATCAAACACTTCGCATTCAACCCCGATAAGTTCCTGCTCTCGGGCAAGACGAGACACATGCCACTTTGCGGATACTGCCAGGAAAGGATTGCGCGCTGGATCGAATATGTGCGCAAGACAGAAGAGAATCTTTTAGCTGCGAGAGATGGGAGGCTCCCGTAGGCCTGAACATTCAATCCCGAGCCTGCGCTGGAGTCGAGCGTGTCGCTTACGGCACAATCCTGAGGGGATAGTAGTAGGTCGCCTCATCAGAGTCGTAGGTGGTGGAAAGATAGTAGGTCCCAGCGGGAACGTTTTCCAAATGAAGGGTGACTCGCAAGAGTGTGCGCTGGTCCTCGATCGCAGCAACACCCTGGCCTGCCACCACGGGGCGCTCATCCTGTTTGTCTTTCTTAACCGCTACTGAATAGCCGCCTGCCTCACTCAACGCAGGAAGAATCAGCGTCAGGTCTACAGAGCGGCTGGGAATTGATGTGATCGGGAGCTGCTGATCGACTCCCCTGGTCGGCGCCTCCCGTGAAAGATCAAGCGTTCGGGAGACAGTGGCTGACGGGGATGAATCGATATTGACTGCTCGGTTCGGTTTGTGAAGGTAGAAGAAGAGTCCCACTGCACATGTAAAAACTGCGAACACTGGAATCCAACTTCGCAACGAAGGTTCCCAGGGCTGTTTCCCGCTTCTTTCCTTGCGGAGTTCCATCAATCGCTTCAGGCAATAAGGACATTGCGTAACGTGCTTGACTCGAGGATCCAATAGTGAGGGCTTGCGGGAGGAGTTCGCCAAACGACGCAGAAATTCATCGTCGGGCCCGTCACAACCCGCCACTTCGCCGGCTTCTGTTGGCGGCGGCATCGTGCGGTATAGATCAGCGAACCATTCTTCGGTGGGAATGCTTCGACCTGACGATTTCTTACGAACGTCCAAAAGAAAGCCTCATCCTCACACGCGCACTTTCTTTGCCAGAACGCATATGTTTTGGTTTCGGATTGCTCGGCAGCTTACGAGGAAAACCAGTCTAGCGGATTCAGCTTCTAACGGCCAACATGCATACCCCTCCCCAACTGAATAAGAGCGGCACTGGTCTCACGGCGAAAGGCGAGCCGCACCGTGTTGTGATCGATCCCGAAGCTCCTTCCGATTTCTCTCCAGGAATAGCCCATCCATATCCATGTCGCGACTTCCTTCGCTTGGGGCGAAAGTAGTGTCAGAACCTGTTCGAGCAAAAGGGCGTCCGTCGGGTCCGGAGTCTCGGTGGATGCATACCTCTCCAGATCGCGCAGGTCTCCAGTTGGCGTTACCAGCCGAGTCCGGTTCGCCTTCTGTTTGGCGATACGACGAACCTGGCTGCGCAAGCGAGCTGTGATCTTTTCCTGTGAGGGAGGGGAGCTGAACCGTAGCGCGTAGGAGCGAACTACGTCGAGAGCGTCCTCGAGTATTTCGCGGGCCATGGTCTCATCGTGCAGATACGACCAAGCGGAGATCTGGGCATAAGGCCAGGTGGCCTGAGCTGCAGCCGCGAGCCTTGTTCTTAACCACTCATCCAACGAGTCGTTCCATCTCCAGAGCGGATCCGCACCGGAGATCTTCGATGTCGCCATGAAGTGCCGACTGGGAGCCCATGATTAATCCGGGAAACCTGACAGGATGCTCAGCCCTGCGCGGCGCAGACAGAATAACATTTTTTTCGAGTTTTCCACATACAGTTGGCCGATGAAAGTGCCTTTAGTAAGTAGAGGTGCCAGTCCTGTTTTCTCCAAAGATGTGGATGACGGTCAGGATCACACCGGAATTATGTCAGAAAGTTCATTAAAAGTGTCTATATGACACTTCTATTTTGAGCGGAGTTGTGCATATTAGACGAGGGGAAGGAGTGGCAATGGAGATCACCTCTCGCAAAACAAATCGCTACATCTGGCCCGATCACGTCAAGCGTCTTGTCAGAAGAGCCGCTGGCTGCAAAGACAAGCCGCCCAATGCAGTACTGCTGCATAACCAGATAGAGGAACTTACCGGCTTCAAGTCTGATGTGTGCTGGAGATTCCTGCAACGTCACGGTATTCACAGGCCGGGAGCAGGTACGTACAGAACCTGGGACGAAACAATGGTTAATACGGTCGTCGAGTACGTGATGGAACATGGGCATAAAGCGGCGGCTCAAAGGTTTGGATGTTCCAACCATGCGATCTACAGCGTGATGAAGCGCTCCGGGCGTTTGGCAGGACACAGTGCCGGACAGTACGGGCTTAATCAACTGCGCAGGCTGCTCAACGTTCGCGTTGAGATCATCAGAGGATGGATCGACATTGGCCTGCTTGAAGCAACACAGGTGCCCTATGGAGGCAAATTGACCTTTGTTGTGTCCGACGATCAGCTCCGCCGCTTTCTGTCGCGTGAAGCCGGAAACATGCTGCCTCGCCGCTTTCCCGAGAAGAGGGTCGCGTTTCTCAGCAATTATCTTTACGACGAAAAGCACATGAACCTTGGCCTGCTGCGTACGAGAGAGAGCAGGAAAGAGGCAAAGGCCTTCGAGAAGAAAGAGTATTCACCGGAGTCTCGTCCGGCACTGCTCGAGAACAGCAGGTAAGCTGTCCATGATTTTTCGTTGTCGTTGCAATCGAGAGCCTATGTGGATAGTGACTGATCGCAGCTACGCTTGAGACCACACCCTCGGCACCGGCTCTGCTGGTTATGACTTCGATCCAGACGTTGCATTCCCCGCGCGGTGCGGAGTTCCGCAACGACCGCGGCGAACCACTCGAGGTTCTCTGCGGAAGGGATCACCTTCCGGGCAGTCTCACCCCCATACAAAACTAATCCATAAGGGACCTGTTCCCCGTAGTTCTCACGCACCATCACGATGTACGCCAGAATCTGGATCAAATGGTTCGGATAAACCCCGCCTCTGGCCGGCGGCCGCGTTGATTTCTTCAACTCAACCGGAATGATTCCGTCCGGGGTGCGGATAAGGCAGTCGGGTTTGCCACGAACGCCGTAAACACGAGAATGCAGGACCTTCGCGTGCATTGGTTGTCCATGATGATCCTGATAGAAGACCTCGCCGTTGGGCAGCCCAAGATGCTGGCGGTGTGCCTGACTTCTCCGGAGAAGATAGGCGCCAATCACGAGCGCCAGAATGGCGATGGCAAAGAGAGTCATCGCAGCCAGCTCCAAACCGCCAGGACCAGCAAAATAACAGCAATGAGCAGGGCGGCATATCCTGCACCACTGTATGCATCCGTTGTGGCTATGCGAGCGCCCAGTTGCTGATGCCACAACTCGCCTTCGGCCTGGGCCTCCCGGGCTTCGGCGCTCGAGGGGGCCTTCTGCACCATCTTGAGCCACCAGGCGCGCTGGCAGTAAACAAACTCTGCCAGCTCACTGACACGGATTGGATCTTCGGGTTTCATCCCTCCGTGAGTTGGCAACAAATCTTTCTTTAGGTCAAATCTTCCGTACTTCGAGACAAGGCTGGCCACACCGGCCACTTTTCCATTCACTCCAACCACCTACAAGGACTCCGAAATGTTCAGAGAACTCAAGCCTTTATTGGCAAAGCGCAGCCTGGTGCTCACCCTGTCTTCCATAGGCGACGACCAACTTCGCATCACCATTACCCCCAGACCCACCGGCAAAGACGAAGCTAAGGAGCTCGCGCAGCCTTTCGCGGTGGAAGGGACCGCGGAAGAGCTGGATGCCGATCTACCTGCCGCCATTGTGACCTATACCGCCGAGCACATGACGCTCGAGCGTTCCCTGGCGCAGGTCAGGGCCAACATGGAGGCGGCGCTCAAAGAGGCAAAGGATGAAGCCGATAAGAAGGTGGCAGAGCGTGTCGCAGCCGCGAAGAAAGGCAGCAAGACTGCCCCGACCTCAACGAAGCCGGAGCTGGCCAGACCCGAAGTGAAGAAGCCAGAGCCTGCGAGCCTGTTCGACACGCCCACGTCGGATGTTTCCTCAACAGCGTCCGTGGATGGCAAAGAGGAATCGACAGATTCTTCTGACGAGGACGGCACAGACGAGCCCGAGGAAGCGGACCCCGCAGCCGCAGAGACACCATTTTCGCCGGTCGCGGCTACATCAGCGGGAGCAGCGGACGCGATGAAACAGGTAAGCATCTTCGACACCCTGAGCGAAGAGGAAGAGATTCTGAAGGAGGCATTCGATGGCACTGAAGACAGTAGCGTT
>DATDHL010000360.1:0-2392 GCA_036521575.1 Edaphobacter sp.
CCGCAGAGCGATTTGAAAGGATAAGGACACCCTTCCTGAGCCGGATTCACTACCGCCACAGCCTCCGGAACACCAACGGCATCATCCGGAAGATGATGGTCGGTCACGATCAAATCGAGTCCTAGCACTTTTGCCTCCGCAGCCGCTGCAAATGCCCGGATACCGGTATCGACGCTGATCACAAGTCGAATTCCCGCAGCCGCCGCCTGCCCCAGCACGCCGGTCTGCATCCCGTATCCCTCACGAAGCCGATGCGGCACATGATAAGTCACCTGCGCCGGTGTCTCCTTCGGCGCAATCCGCTCAATAGCTGTCTTCAGCAGCACCGTAGCGGTCGTTCCATCCACGTCGTAGTCGCCATAGATCAGGATCGCCTCGCCGGCCCGAACCGCCTGTTGAATGCGCGTCACCGCTGCACCCATCCCCAGCATCAGCATCGGATCGTGCAGGTCGTCGGTCGAAGGATTGAAGAACCGCCGAGCCTCGGCCTCAGCCGCAATTCCTCGACCCATCAGCAGCCCGGCAATTCCCAGTGGACACCCCACCAAGCCAGCCATACGCGCCGCAGCTTCGGCATCGACTGTCTGAACCGTCCACTCTCGATCAAGCCCACCCTGGGCAGAGGCCATCTCTCTTACTCGTCGCTCTCGCGGTCATCCACCACAATGCCGCCCAACTCCGAGACCGTCTCCAGCAAATCCTGGAAGCTGTCGTACCAGTCCGTCGCAATTTCGAAGATGAACATCACGCCCTGATGCGCGAACCCTAGCTGCAGATACCCCACCTTGCCCACATGCCGGACCAGGTACTCTGCATCTTCAATCTCATCGGCGGCGTCATCCGGAAACGTCTGGTCGCGGATCTGCTCCAGCAGAATCGCAACATCGCTCTTCTCGAGCACGACTTCGCTCATCGTGACAAACGGGGCATCGGCAGCCTTCGCATGTTCTACGAAGTCCTTCCAGCTATCTGAATGCTCGTTCTCGAAGATGACCGTCGGCACGTCTTCAGACACGAAGGCGTTGAGCCGCCGCATGCCATGTCCGGCGATGAACGCCACCATGTCGTCTTTAAGCGAAATAAGATTGTCAGGTTGCATCCAGTACCTATTGTCTCAAAAACACCTGTGCATCGCATCTCCGGTAAACTTTTGCAGTAGAAGGAATTACAGAGCGCCAATCAACAGGGAACTGCCAATTGCCAAAATTCGACCATCACATCTTCATCTGTACCAACGAGCGTGACGAATCCGCTGCCCGCCCCAGCTGCCTTCCCAAGGGAAGCAAGAAGCTCAAATCAGCCTTCAAAGATGCCATCAAGGAAGCCGGCCTCAAGCATCACATCCGTGCCAACGAGTCCGGCTGCCTCGACCAGTGCGAGCACGGCCCCGTCGTCGTCATCTACCCCGAAGCCGTCTGGTACGGCAACGTCCACACCCGGGACGTCGAAGAGATCGTTGTCGAGCACCTCCTCCACAACCGTCCCGTCAAGCGCCTCCGCCTCCCCGACACCTGCCTCAACACCGAGCACTGCCCGCACAAACCCGCCACAAAACACAGGTAGTTCGCCATAAGCCCATGCCAGCCAGCGTGATATATTCGAAGGAAAGTCAATGATTTTTTCTAAAGATTACGTTGGATACCTGGCGCGCCAGACCGTGAAGCACCTCGTCAGCGCAAAGATGATTGAAACCGGCAAACCGGCCCTCCTCAACGAGCGCGTTGCAACCGCCATGGTCGATGAACTCTCCCTGGAAGACCGCATCAACGACGAGGTTCGCGTCATCCTCGAAGCCTTTCAGGACGACATGCGCAAGACCGGCGCCAGCTACCCCGAGATGTTCAAAAAGGTGAAGAACGAGCTGGCTCGCAAATACAAGGCGGTGCTGTGAGAATCTCCCGCGACAAGCTCAATAAACTCGCCCACACCGTAGCCGACACCCTCGCCGAAATCCCCGAGTGCGACTTCCTCGAGGACCGCAACACCATCCGGCAGGAGGCCCGTAAAGCACTCGAAAAGCTCCTACTCGAAGAGACCAAGATCGACGCCGCTGCCCGCCAGAAGATCGCCTCGCAGCGCAAGATCATCCTCGAAGGCTCGCAGGAGTGGGACATTCTCTACCGCAAGTACTACAACGACGAGGTCAAGAAACTCGGCCTGTAGCTTTGCTGTTGCCTGTTCTTTTGGTTGTCACCCCGCAGGGATGTGCTGTTGTTTTTTCCCTGCCACACCAGACGAGGACCACTCCTTTTCACCGCAAATCCTGATATACTCAATACATCGCAACTGAGGGATTTCCTCTCGTTCTGGCGTCATGGTGTAACTGGTTAACACGCCGCCCTCTCAAGGCGGAGAGTACGGGTTCGATCCCCGTTGACGCTACCAAACCCTT
>DATDHL010000361.1:0-12967 GCA_036521575.1 Edaphobacter sp.
GATTACTCAAATCCGATTGATCCATCTCGCTCAGAGCATCGCGTAGCTTCGACGATGTACCCGGCTGATTCGGCGCCAACTCACGCGCCGTATCTCGCAACCCTTTCTCCAGATGCGAGAGATCATCCGACAACTGCTGCCGATCCCCCGCCAGCTTATTACGCTCCTGCGCGCGCGCCGCCATCTCCTCTGGAGTGAGTTCGTTATTCTCATCCTGCCTAACCGCATCCTGCTTACTTGCGAGCGAGCGAATCCGATCCGCCTGCGCCGCCTCCTCCTTCGCAAGCCGAACCGCCTCTCCCGACAGCGAATCCAACTTACCGAAGGCCTGCTCCTTCTGCGCTCCGCCTAACAGGTTCGTCGCCTCACGAAGATGCTCAGCCGCCCGCCGAGCCTGCTCGGAGCCCTGCTGCCCTCCCTGCGGCTGACCATTCTGCGGCTGCTCGCCCGCACGACGCATCGCCTCGTCGGCAGCCCGTAGACGATTCAACGCCTGCTGCACTCGCGGATCGGCACCTCCATCTTTCGACTCCGCGCCACCTTGCGATTCTCCCCGCGCCTGCTGCGACTGTCCCGCCTTACCCTGTCCCCCTTGCCCCGAAGCTCCACTCGCGCTCTGTTGTCCACCCTGCTGACCTTGTTGCTGCCCTTGCATCTGCTCCATCTCGCGCTGCAACTGCTCAGCCTCGCGCCGCAACATCTCCTGCTGCCAACGCTGCTGGAACGTCTGTCCCTTGTTCTGTTGTTGCTGAGCCAGCTCCTCCTGCCGCCGCGCCAGAGCATCCAGCTTCTCCAGCGCCTCATCCACCTTCTTCGCCTGTTGCTCCGCAGGCGAGCCCGTCTGCGCCGTCTCGTACTGGTTCTTCTCCGTGTCCAACTCCAGATCGAACAGACTGGCCAGATCACGCCCCGCGCCTCCACCACCACCGCCGCCACCACCCCGCTGTCCAAACGCAACCTGAATCTGCCGGAACGTCGCCTCCGCCCGCAGCAGCGCCTGCAGAGCCTTCTGTTCATTTGGCATCGCATCACGCCACGCAAGCTGCTTCAACTTCTCTGCAGAAGGAATCATCGCCGCCGCCGCAGCCTGCATATCCTTCTCAAAGCTGGTGAACTCCTCATTCGCCTCGGCCAGGTCCCTGCTCTGCATCCTCCCCGAAAGCGCCAATACCTGATCCCTCAGCTTTGCCTGCGCTTCGGAGAGCACCTCGCCCATATCGGCAGCCTGCTGTGGCGTCGATGTCTTGTCGTTCTGCTGCTTCCACGTCGCCGCAATCAACTCCTTCTCCCTACGCGAGATGTCGGTCTGATTGCCTTGCCCTTGTCCGCTGCCACCACCGCCGCCTCCACCCATCTGTTGGGACTGCGAGAACTCCCGCTCAAATGGATCTGCCTGAATGAAGCTGATATCCGTGCGCGACTCCGCATGAGCATCCTTTGCCGTCGCATACAGGCTCACCACATCGCCCGGTACCAGCTTGAAATCTTCGAGACTTAGTGTCGTTGTGCCTTTTGAACTCTTCGCGCCAGGCTCCTTCATCAGATTCACCGTCTGCTCCGGCCCGCCATTCACGGAGTAGTGCAAACTCATCTGATGTAGCCCGAACTCTGCCCCGGCTCTCACCCCCACCGTGACCTCTTCAATCGGGCTCGCGCGATAGTCCTGCCCTGGCCGATCAATAGCAATTTCCGGCGGGTTCGCCTTGCTCGTCGAGATGAAGTAATCCTCCGACAGCCTCACCTGCTGCCCCTGATCCATTGCCGCCACGTGGTACGCACCATCCTTCTCCATGTGGATCATGCCGCGATAACGATTGCCCTCGCCCCCCATCAAATGCAGCGACTGCCCACTGTCCATCACCAGCACGCCATCCTTCAGAGGTGCATCCATCACCACCGTCAGCTCCGCATCTGTACCCTCAAGAGCGCGCAAGTCACCACTATGCTCCTCCGAGACCTGCTGCAACCCAGTCCACTTCGGATAGTGATACGTCACCTGAATCTGCTTCACCGCAGGCAGATCGACCACGCGAAAGTTAAAGTGCTTCGAACGAACCGGCCCGGCTTCGACGTAATACTCCACGCTCTCCGGCAGCCCCGCAAACAGAAACTGAAATCCATGTCCCCCTTCTTCATGCTGCATCGCCACCGGCTCCCACTTCGACGAACTCTGATACCGCGCATACAGATTGACCTTGTTCGTCTCCAACCCCACAACCTGAGCCGTCACTAGTTGATCGCTGTTACGCCGCACCGCCGCATCCCCCGGCGTCACACGAATCTCATACAACGGAGCGACATTTTTCTTCGGCCCAGTCCATAGCAACGAAGCCCCATACCCCATATAACCCGGCCCAGCCGCAATCATCCACAGCAACACTCCAGCGCAAACCACCCCTGCGCTTAGCAGCATCAACAGCCGTCCCTGAGACACCAACTGCGCTGGATGCGCATCACCCGCAACAGAAAGCGTATCCGCAGCCAACAATTCAATAAAAGGATCACCCGACTGTTCCCGCTCCGCGAACGTAACCAACCGCTGATCAAGCTCAGGAAACGCAGCCTCCGCCCGATGGATCGAACGTCGCCGATTCAACCGCAGCCACGGCAGCGCCAACCCAAACCCCACAGCAGCCGCAACCAAGCCAAGCAGTACCAACCGAGCAGGCGTCAGCCCATGTTCCGGAAACGCATACGCATTCAGAATCAACGTCAGCAGAAGCGTTGCCACAAGCGCAACCGCAGCCACCACGGCAGCACCCCGCACACCAGCATCCAACCGCAATCGCTGCTGCACCTGCCCGATGTAGAGGTTGAGCTGCTCACGCCGGCTCATACTTCCTCCCGCTGCGTGCCCAGATAGCGGCTGGCCACTACCGACTCAGCCACCGCCGCCATCAGTATCAAAAGCATAACCCACCACCACAGGCTGTACGCGCTCTTTTTCTCTTCCAAAGCCACAGCCGCAGCTCCCGCCCCCTGCGTCGCAGCCACGTCCGAGCTACCACTTCCACTCCAAAGCTTCAGCACATCCTCTGAAATCAACTCCATGCCAGACTCCCGCCGATCCGGGTTCACCGCAATCAACGCATCCCGTCCATTTGCAAACCGAATCTGGTAGAAGCCCGCACCCGTCAGCCGAAACGACTGCGCAGAGGCCTCCTCCCGCAACGACAACGGCCGCCTCCCATCCGGCCCAACTATCTCAACCGAAACGCCTTGACTACCCGCCTCATTCGTCACGCTTCGCAACTGTACAAACGAGTCCACTACCCTCGCCCCACTCAACCGCTCCACGCCCGAGAGATACCGGGCCGACTGGTCAACAAACGGCACAAACGCAGGATGCAGCGGCAGGTCATTCGTCACATTGTCCAGCCCCGTCGCAAATACCAGCACATGCCCCTGCCCCATCTGCTTATCCAGCACCAGCGGAGTTCCATCAGCCAGTCGAGCCACCACACGCGAGTGTCCCCCATCCACCACCGTCGCATAGTAAAATTTCGCATCCGCCCACCCCGCCGAGTCCTTCATCGCAGGGTGCGAAGCATCCACCCACCCCACGCTCGAGAATCCCCCCGCCCGAGAATAAAACCGCGCATCCGCTGCGCTCTCCCCAAATACAGGAACCCGCTGACGATGCGCCTCCGCCGTCCCCGCCGCAATCAGGACACTTCCGCCGTTTCGCACATACTGCAACAGACTGTTCTCAAGGAGCGACGGGATCGACACAACATCCGACAGCACCACAAACGCATACTTCGTCGGATCCACATCCGCCGCCTGCTCCACGCTAATAGGTTGCAGCACGAAAGAAGCCTGCGCAGCCGCAGCCAACGCCGAACCAAAATAAAGCTGCGACTTTGAGTCTCCCGCTTGATGCACAAACAGAACCCGCTCCGGATCGGCCCGCTTCACCGCAAAGCTGCTCGCATCGTCCGCTGGAAACCCATCCGCTGCATCAATTCTCACCTCACACCGGCTCGCACCATACGGCACATCGAGCGACTCAAACGCCACCGTCGCTCTCCCATCCGCCGGCACCTCTACCTTCTTCATCAACGCCACAGTGCCATTGATCATCAGCGACACCGTACGCGTAGCCGCCGGCGTCTGGTGGCCTGCAATCACCGCCAGCACTCGCGCCTTCTTCGGATCCACCAACTGCCCTGGAGCCTCCACACTCTCTACAGTCCAGTTCGGCACCACTGCCTTCGCCATAGGATGCAGCACCAGCGAAACATTACCCGGCATCACCATGTCGGCAAAGTTCACGGGCATATTCGAGGCCTGCATATCGCTGAACAGATGCAGATCCACCGGCGTATGCACCGTCTCCACCATCGCCCGCAGCCCGCGCCCTAACTCGCCGAAATTCCCATGCGAATCGCCCTGCTGAATACTCTCTACCGCCGCCCTCAACGCATCCGTATCCTTGATAGGTTGCGTCAGCACCTGCAACTCACCACCCAACGCCATCACCTGCGCACGCTGCGACGGCTTCCGCGTAGCCAGCACCTCCAGCGCTCCACGCTTCGCATCCTCCAGCCGCGTGCCCGCACCCATGCTGAACGAATTATCGATCGCAACAAGAAGCAATCGATCGCTGGCAGCCGACGACCGCTGCAAAAACGGATTCGCAAACGCCAACGCCAGCAGCAACACCAGCAGCGCCCGCAAACAGAAAAGCAGCAGATAGCGCAGCTTCCTGTGCCGCGTCGAGCTCTGTATCCCCCGCTCAAAGAACATTAACGAGCTAACCGGCCTCGGCGTCGTCACATGCCGCCGCAACAGGTGGATATACACCGGCAGCCCCACCGCCGCCAAACCCGCCAGAAACCATGGAGCAAGAAACCCCATCATCTCCCTCCCGGACGAAGAAACAGATACTCGCTCAACGCCTCATCCAACGGCCTGTCCGTCACCAGCAGGTGATAGTCCAGCCCCGCCGCGCGCGTCCGATCACGCATCTGCTCGAGGTGACCATCCATCTTCCTGCGATACTCCCCCTTCACATACTCCGGAATCACCTCCAGCCGCTGCTCTGTCTCCATATCCACTAAGATCGAAGGCCCCCGCAACTCCGGCCGTATCTCCTTCGGGTCCAGCACGTGAAACAGCACCACGTCGCTCCCATGAAAACGCAGCGGCTCAATCGTCTTCACGATCACCTCGGGCGACTCGTAAAAATCCGAGATCACCAGCACCACGCCACGCCTGCGCAAGAACTCCTGAAAGTGCGCCAGCGGCTTCATAAAATTCGTGCGCGCCCGCGGCTCCGCCTGTTCCAACCCAGCCAGCAGCCGATGCAACTGCCCCTGCCGCGTCGATGGCCGTATGTAGTTCCGCACCTCATCATCAAACACAATCAATCCCGCCGGATCGCGCTGATTATGAATCGCCAGATAGAACAGCGAAGCAGCCGTATACCGTGCATAGTCCATCTTCGACACAGCATGCGAGCCATAGTTCATCGAATTGCTCGCATCCAGCAGAATCGTCAACTGACTATTCGTCTCCCCCCGATACCGTTTCAAATAACAACGCTCCGTCCGAGCAAACAGATTCCAATCCACATGCCGCAAATCGTCTCCCGGCGTGTACGCACGATACTCCGCAAACTCTTGGCTAAACCCAAAGTCCGGCGAACGATGCAACCCGGCAACGAACCCGTCCACGACCGTCTTCGCAATCAGGTCCAGTCCAGAGATTCCAGCCAGCACCGCAGGATCGAGAAACCGTTGCACCCTCACACCTCCTTCGGCGGCGGCATATGCGCCAGCAACCGCCGCAAAATATCATCCGAATCAATCCGTTCCGACTCCGCATGAAAGTTCAGCAGAATGCGATGCCGTAGCACAGGAAGTACCAGCGCCGTGATGTCCTCATACGTCACGTGATATCGCCGCCGCGACAACGCCCTCGCCTTCGCTGCCAGCACAATAAACTGCGCCGCGCGAACACTTCCTCCATAGTTCACATACTTCTTCACAAAATCCGGCGCGTTCTCGCTTTTGTGCCTCGTCGCCCTCACAAGATTCACCACATAACGCGCCAAAGACTCAGCAATAGGCACCATCCGCACCAGCTGCTGAAACTCAAGCAGTTCCTCTGCGCTAGTCACCGCACTCACCTGCACCACCTTCGTCGCCGTCGTCAGATCGACAACCTTCAACTCATCACTCGCACTCAAATAATCCAGCAGCGTATTGAACAAAAACCGATCTAACTGGGCCTCCGGCAGCGGATATGTCCCCTCCAACTCAATCGGGTTCTGCGTAGCCAGCACAAAGAACGGCGAAGGCAACCCGTAGACATGCCCGCGTACTGTGCATGACCGCTCCTGCATCGCCTCCAGCATCGCCGCCTGCGTCTTCGGTGGGGTCCGATTAATCTCATCCGCCAGCACCACATTGCCGAAGATCGGCCCTTCAACAAACGTCCACTTCCTATGTCCCGTCGTCACATCTTCTTCAATAATGTCCGTGCCCGTAATGTCCGACGGCATAAGGTCCGGAGTGAATTGAATCCGTCTGAAGCTCAGCCCCAGCGTCTCCGCAATCGTCCGCACCATCAGCGTTTTCGCCGTCCCCGGCATGCCGGTGATCAAACAGTGCCCACCGACAAACAGCGCGATGAGTATCTGATCCAGTACGTCATCCTGCCCCACGATCACCTGTCTTACCTGGGCAAGGATGCCGTCGCGCACCGCCTGGAATCGTTCAATGCGCTGCTGCAATAGGGCTACATCCGGTGTCAGTTCCGCAGTAATCTCCATCGATGAGCATCCCTCTCTAATTAGGCTTGTCAGACTTGTTCGTTTCCGTCCCCTTGCTCTCTGCCGACTTGATCTGCAACAACAACTTTTGCGCCGGACGAAATCCCGGAGCCGTCTCCAGCGCCAGCAGCACGCTCTCCTCCGCCTTGTCCTTCTCGCCCGCCGCGAAATATGCCTGTGCCAAATTAAACTCAGCCGAAGCCTTATCCAGCGGCTTCAGCGCCAACACCGCCGAATACTCCCGCACCGCGCCATCATAATTGCCCTGCGCCAACCAAAGCTCACCAAGGTGACGATGCAGCGCCTCACTCTCCAGATAGATATAGTTGACCCGATCCAGCGTAGCCGCCGCCTCCTTCGCGTGACCCAGTTCCGCTTCAAGCGACGCCAGCTTCGTCAGCGCATCCGGACTTTCACCACCCATCTTCTCGTAAGCAGTCAGCGTCGTCATCGCGTCCTGCTTATCGCCCTTGGCCAACTGCGCTACCGCAAGAAACTCATAAGCATTCGCATCCCCCACATACTCCGGATACAACCGCAACACCTCCGACGCTGCCTTCACCACAGCATCGTTCTGCTTAGCCTCCACCATCGCAGCAAGCTCCTTCAAACCCTTGCGCCACGCATCGAAGTTCGCCGCCGTCTGTCCAACTCGCTTCTCCAGCCACGCCATGAACGCCTTATCAAACTCCTCCGGTGTCATCCCCAAATCCTTCTGAATCACCTCTGGCGTAGGCTTCAATGCCGCGAACGAATGCACCATCTCCAACAACTTGTCATCACCCCACCGCTGCTTGATGTAATCGCAGATGCTCCCCGCCTGAAAGTACGAGACCACCACCTGCGACGGATACTCCGGAAAAATAAATCCCTGATCCATCTTCGCCACCGGCAGCAGCTTCTTGTCGCGAATCGCCAGCAGCACCTCCGGCGTCAGTCGATCACTCCACTCCGGCGAAACCTCACCCTCCTCATGCACCGCAAGCCCCTCAGTAAACCAACGCGGCACACGATGATTTGTAGCCGACAAAATGTACACGTGGCTCATCTCATGCCACAGCGTAGCGCCCCAATTGAAGTCCCCCGGCTTCCTTCCCGAAGGACTATCCATCGCAACCACCTCGCCAAACGTCACGCCCAACGCGCCCAGCCCCGGCATCCCCATCGTCCGCACCGCAAAGTCCTCATGATCGGGATACACCTCCAACTGCACCGCCCCCGGCAGCTTCATCTTGTACTTCTTCTCATACGTAGCAATCGCTTTGTGCAACTCCGCTTGAAAATAAGGCCGCAGCAACTCCGCCTCATTCTTGCGCAGCTTCAGGATCGTCGTGTCATCCCGAAAGATCACAAAGTTCTTGTAACTATCCAACAGTCGCAAACTATTCACCGTCGCAGCATCACGCTGACCGTTGTTGTAGCTCATTTCCAGTTGCTTGAGCGGCTCCTCCTCCTGCCCCAACCGCATCAGGTTGATCCCCAACTGCGACCGCGCCGCCCATAACTTCGGATCAGCCTCAACTGCCTTGCGATAGTACACAACCCCATCCTCATACCGACGATTCAGCACCAAGTGATACCCCACCAACGCATACCCTTCGCCATAAGAAGGATTCACCGCAGCGATCTTCGCGAACCAAACATCGGGCGACCGATCCGCGAGCACCTCCACCGCTGCGTGCACCGCCATAGCCTCCAACGCCTCGTTCGACAACGCAATCGCCTTGTCCGCCTCCTCCACCGCCTCCTGTGTCTTCAAATTTTCAAGCGCAAGATTCGCCATCAGCTCATGCGCCTCAACCAGCTTCGGATCAAGCGTCAGCGCCTTCGCCGCATACTCATCCGCCTTGCTGTCGAACCCATCCGCACTCACCAGCGCAAGCTCCAGATAAGCCTGCGCATTCGACGGATCCTGCTGTAACGCCTCATTGAACAGATCCACCGCCTCCTTATTGTTGAAGCGCTCATGCAACAACAACCCCCATCGCACACGATAGATCGCCTTACTCCCCGGCTGCGCAACAGCAGCGCGAAACGTCTCATTCGCCTGTTCATACTGCTCTAGTCCCCAAAAACCTTCGGCACGTAGATAAGCATCCCCGCTCCGGCTCAACGTCTCATAGCAGGCACTAGCCTCCGCCCGCCGTCCATGCTTGCGCAGCGCACTGCAACTCTCTGGCGTGGACGCAGGAGACGTAGCCCAGCACACGCCAGCCGAAGCCAGTATCAGCACCACCCCGCATCTGCCGAACAAGCTCACTTCTCCAACTCTCCCTGCACCGTCGCCAATTGCAACAACGCCTCGGTCAACTGCTTCTTGTAATCACCCGGCTCCATCGCCGCCTTCTGATACTTCAGCGCATCGATCTTCTGCTCCAACTCCTCCTTCTTCGTAAGCAAGTTCCTCTTCGCCGGATCATTCATCGCCGCCTGGCTCGCTCCAATCCGCACCACCGTCATGCTCGACAACAACGCGCCCTGCCTGCCCTGCGCCGCGCCTGCACGAGCCGCCTCGCCATGCCCCGTGTCCTCGAACACCGCGTGCTCCGTAGCTAATCTCTTCTGCGACTCATAAAAACCCAACGTCTTGCGTTCAGCATATTTAAACGCCTCCATCGCACTGATCGCCTCGCTCTTGTCGACATCTGCCGTCGGATCCTGCAGCGCCTCCACCCAATACCGCGCGAACACCGTAGCATTTTTCTCCGTACCAGTTTTCGTCGCAGCAATCACGCCTCGCCCCGACCGCTCCAACGCCGCCACCGACCCACCACTCGCACTCGTCGTATTTACCACCAACTGACGCCGAGCCGACACCTTGTCACACATCGCCGCAATCTCTGTCGCCGACACATCCGGCCCTACCAAATTGAACTTGTACTCCACGCCATCGAACGACCCATGCCCAATCAGCGTCAGCACAAAGTCATCCTCCGGCTTCGCATCGCGAGCCACCACCGCCATCGTCTCCGTCAACTTTGCTCGCGTAGCCTGGCCTCCCGTCAACGTATAGACATGGGCACCGCTCGAAGACTTGAACACCTTATCCAAATCCTTCGCCGTAGCCGTAAACCTCTGCTCATAATCCGGCTCGCCCCCAAGCCCCGCCACCGTCACGTAGTAGACGCTCGCTCGCATCGGCAACGCGGCCAGCACCAACGCCCACATGGCGAGCCTCATATCACACCCCACTTACGCCGCAGCAGCCACTGCCCTGACATCAACCCCAGCAGCACCAAAAACACAATCGGCATATTCCAAAGCTCTTTCGTGTCCCGCACCGAAATCCCCGCCTCCGAATAAGAGATCTCCCGCGGCAGCCGCCCCAACTCATCAGCCTTCCAATACCTCCCGCCAGTCTGCGACGACAGCTTCTCCAGCAGTTCGCGATTCTGCTCCCGACGGAAGTTCTCCGCTACACCATCCGTCCGCTCGAAGGTCAGCACGTTTCTTCCCAGCTCATCCCCGCCGCGGCCTGCCGTCACCTCCACCACATACGATCCCGGCTTCTCCGCCGTCCACTCCGCCTGAAACGTCCCCGCGCTATCTGGCACCGGCTGCATATCCACCAGTGCCGACGCACCATCCGGCCCAATCACATGCGCCGCAACACGCGCATCCGGAGCAGGCATATACTCCTTATCTCGCACCGTCGCCGTCAGCTTCACGTGCCCATCGTCCATCAACCGTTGCACCGGCATCGACGCCACCACGCGCCCCGGCGAATCCGCCGCCACCCAACGCAGCAACTGCTGCCAGAACAAATCGTGCGTCAGATCACCCAGCGCCTGGCTCATCTGCCACCGCCACGTCCCCGACGTCGCCATCACCGCCGTGTGTCCGCGCCCATAGTTCTGCGTCACCAGCAGTGGCAGTCTCGCCCTCCCAACATTCATCTCCGCCAACACAGTCGCGCCCGGCTTAGGAGTCCCCGCGTCTTGGTAATCCATCATGTAAGGCAACTTCTTCCACCGCTCCACATTCTTCACCGGATCATCCAACAACCGCGTAACCGCACTATCCGCACCAGCCGACGTCAACTGCGCCGTAGCCGGATCGCGATGAAACGTGTTCTTCCCATTCGGCAAAAAAGTCGGTAACAACTCCGTCACACTCGACGCGCCCCATCCGCCATCCGCCAGCGCAAACCGTCCACCCAGAAACAGCAACCCACCACCACGCCGATCCACAAACTCCCGCAACAACTCCTGCTGCCTCGGCGTAAAGTATCCAGCCTCCACCGACCCAATGATGATCCCGTCATACCCAAACAAGTCCTCAGGCTTTAGCGGAAATCCGTCCGCCAACTCGCTCGGATCGCTGATCCCCTGCCGATAGATCTTGTTCTCCGTAGTCCGCAGCATCGACACGATCTGCACACTATGATCATCCTCCGCCGCACGCCGGATAAACTTGTACTCCCACCGAGGCTCACCCTCCACATAAAGAATTCGCCGCCGATCCCCACTCACACTCACCAGCCGAGCCGTCGCATTGTTCGCAACATTCTCCTCGCCCCCAAAAGGCTCCAGCGAAAACTGCACCCGCTCCACCCCCGCCGTCCCCGCATTGAAGAACATCGTCTCCGTCTGAATCACACCATCCGCACCCAGCACAACATCCTTCGACGCCAGTGTCTTATCCCCATCCTTCACCACCAGCGTCATCTTCTGACCCGAATACCCACGCTGATGAAAACTCACCGTAGCCTTCATCCGCGAATCCGCCAGCGCTCGCGAAGCCACGCTCACATCATCCACCTCAACATCATGCGCAGCCTGCTCACGACCGAACCCCACCGTATGTACCGGCAACCGCCGGTTCCGCAGCGCACTGATCGTCTCCAGATCAATTCCCCCGCTATTCTCCGACCCATCACTCAACAGCACAACCGCCCCCACAGGCAGGTCCGCCGTCTCCGCCACCAACTGCTTCAGCCCATCATTAATATGTGTAGCCGAAGCCGTAGGCTGCATCCCATCCACCTTCTCAATCCGAGCGGTCCCCGCATCTAGCCGATACACCCTAGTCTGAAATCGCTGCTGCAACCCCGCCAGAATCCCGTCATTCAACGAGCGAACTGCCGCAGCCTCCCGCGTCGTCTTCCCATCCGCTCCACTATCTGCAATCGCCATGCTTCGCGAATCATCCACCAGCACAGCAATCATGTTCTGCTGCGACTTCAGCTCCGCAACCGTAATCGCCGGCTGCCACAACAGCACCAGTACCAGCGCAACCAGCAACGACTGCAACACCCAGACCACACCTGCCCGCCATGTCTGCATCTTCGGAGCGGCCTCTGGCAGCCGTGACCGTATCAGCCATCCCAACCCCGCCACCGACGCGACAATCAGCAGCAGCAGCACCCATCCCGGCCACGCGCCAAGCAGCACCAACCTGCCTCTGGTAAACACCGGTATTGGATACTTGAAAAAAAATTCAAACATGCAAAAGCCCGTCACCCCAACTGCTCAACCAGCCGCACTCTACTCCCTACTCCCTCTTCCCTGCCTTAGTGCGTCATGCCATACACGATATAGTTCAGCCCCACGCGAAACGCCATGGAAGCAAACTGCTCCGGGTACTCCGGATCATCCGCCCACTCCCACGCATCGCCCAGGTGCATGTTGTGACAAATAGCCACCACGATCCGCCCATGATCATCGCGAATCGCCCGCCACTTCGCCACATAGCCGTCCTTCTCATACGTCCTGCCCGTGCGGATGTACTGCTCACCCGGCACCTGAAACCGGTCATCCATGTCATACAACACATGAAAGATCTCGTCCTTATTCGCCAAATCCTCCACCGGCCGGTCAGGAAACACCTGCCGCATCCCGTTCATGAAGTTCTCCCAATCCGCCGTCCCATGGAAGTCGTCGACCATCAGGAAGCCGCCCTTCAGCAGATACTCCCTCAGCCGCTTCGCCTCCTCCTCCGTAAACGACCACGTCTGCACCTGCACCGCATACACCCACGGATAGTTGAAGATATCGTCCGAATCCAGATTCACCACCTGCTCCGTAGGACGCCCCTGAATCCGCGTCAGCCGATTCAGCGCGATCAAAAACTGCCGGTCAGCCTTCGGATAATCCCGTGACCAGGTCGCCCACCCGCGCCCATAGTACCCACCATACCCGCCGAACCCCCTGCTCTCCACATTCGACGTATAGCTCAGCCGCGACCACG
>DATDHL010000362.1:0-11592 GCA_036521575.1 Edaphobacter sp.
GACCGGCCTTCTCATGGAAAGGCAATGGGCTCATTCATTGGCAATCCTCGTGATCCTAGCTTTCCATAATTGCGCGAATCTTCTATAGCAGAAGGGCATGATTCGGACTTGACTCATTGCCCAACCAGAGCGTCACTGTCCACACGGCTGAACCTTTCAGTCAATGTGGAGAACAGGTGCAAGAGAAGCTTTCCGCGCAAATTGAAGCGCTACGAACCTTAAATAAAGCCCAATTACTCGCGATCTGGGCTGAAAACTTCAGCAAAGAGCCGCCTCCGCAGTTACGCAAGCAACTGATGGTTCCGCTTCTGGCTTACCGGATGCAGGAAAGAGAATTTGGAGGTCTGTCGCACGCCGCGAGGCGTCGCCTACGGGAAGTTGCAGCTTCTCTAAGGACAGGTAAACCGTCGCAAGAGAGACCTGATTCTGCCCCTCAAACCGGCACGAGGCTCCTACGCGTGTGGCGTGGCGAAACTCACGAGGTCATCGCCACCGGCAGCGGATATGAATATCGTGGCCAGACCTATTCCAGTTTGTCCAGGATCGCCCGGGAAATCACCGGTACCCAGTGGTCCGGACCTTTGTTCTTTGGGGTCAGAAAACCATGACTGCTCGGGTTCGGTGCGCCGTCTATACTCGCAAATCCTCTGAAGAAGGGCTGGAGCAGTCCTTCAATTCGCTTGATGCCCAGCGAGAGGCCTGTGAGGCCTACATCCTGAGCCAGCGCCATGAGGGCTGGCACGTCGTCTCCACCCGCTACGACGATGGTGGCTTCTCCGGTGGCAACATAGAACGTCCGGGACTGAAGAGGCTTTTGGATGATATAGGCGCGAAACGAGTCGACACCGTAGTTGTTTACAAAGTTGACCGGCTCACGCGCTCCTTGGCCGACTTCGCTAAAATCGTGGAGCAGTTCGACAAGCAGGGTGTCAGTTTCGTGTCGGTCACCCAACAGTTCAATACAACAACCTCCATGGGGAGATTGACCCTGAATGTGCTCTTGTCCTTCGCACAGTTTGAGCGAGAGGTAACGGGGGAACGCATCCGCGACAAGATCGCTGCATCGAAACGCAAAGGCATGTGGATGGGAGGAGTCGTTCCTCTGGGTTATGACTTGGAGGATCGTCACTTGGTCGCGAATCCTGAGGAAGCCAATCGGGTCACCGAGATCTTTCAAAGGTATCTCGCCGAAGGATGCGTCTCCAAGCTTCAGATTTACCTGGAGAAAAAGAACATCAGGAGTAAAAAGCGGTTGAGCAAGACAGGGAATGCCTCTGGTGATAATGCATTTTCCCGAGGAGCGCTCTATTCAATGCTCCAGAACCGGATCTACCTTGGCGAAATCACGCACAAGGGCACCTCCTTTCCTGGCCAGCACCCTGCCATCATCGACCCGGATCTCTGGGATAGTGTTCAAGCACAGTTCAAAGCCAATCTTCAAGCTGAAAGAAAACGGCCGCGGGCAACAAGCACGAGCCTCCTTACGGGTCTGCTGTACGACGATGCCGGCAACCGGTTTACTCCATCACACGCCACAAAGAAGGGCCGGCGTTACCGCTACTATGTCTCGCAGACCCTGGTCAAAGGTAAATCCAAAAGCCACGCAGGGCCGGGACGTATTCCTGCCGAACAGATCGAGGAGTTGGTTTTATCTCAACTGGCCACTCTTTTGCAGTCTGCACCGAGGATCTTAGATCTATTGCAGCCCCACTCCCTCGGCATGACAGAGACTGAAAATATTGCGAGGGTCGCTCGCGAATACCTGGCTTCACAGGAGAAGGTTCGTAACGACCTACGATCGATGGTCACGCGAGTCATCGTGCGACAGCAGAACGTTGAACTGCAATTGAGCAAAGAGGCTATCCTGCAAGCTTTCCTTACTCCTCAACAAAGTGACGAGGTCGTCGGCACTCTGCAGGCATCAGAAGATCTAATCATCCTCGACGCGGATGCGCAGCTCCGGAGGTGTGGAGGGGAAATTCGGCTCTTACTCACCGACACTGAACAAAACAGAGCACACCCCGTACCCTCTTTGGTCCGAGCTGTCGCACGGGCCCACGATTGGATGGATCGGATTCTGAGCGGTGAGATACCCAATCAACGCGCTTTGGCAAAAGAGACCGGCTTTGATGAAAGGTACATTAGCAGAATTATCCCCTTGGCCTTTTTGGCGCCGGACATCACGGAAGCAATCCTTGAGGGGAGACAGGTCCCTGGTCTTTCGCTTGAGAAATGCGCGGGCGATATCCCGCTTAAGTGGTCTTTGCAACGAACCGGTCTCATCACGAACTTGAATATCGAATAATTTTTGCTGGCACACATTCGGCATTCGTCTGCGATGTCGACCTGTAGTCGCTACGCTATGTTGCTGATGGGCCGAGAGAGAGTCGAACCTCACGAGGTCAGCTCAGCGGATTTTGAGTCCCGGACGTCGATCTTATCTGTTAAGACGCCATCCTATGCCCCGCTATTCCTAGAGAATCTGACGATCTCGCCGTCCTGCGCGCGTGGCGGCATACCTCACTAGCTGCGGCATGCTCGAAGCTTTGGCGTAAACAGCCCCCAGAACGGCCCCGTTAAGAAGTTGACGGGAACTGTGTCCGCCCTCGGTCGGTCGAACTCGTGGGTCCTTTAAATAAAGTGCCACCGTGTGAATCATCACTTTATAGGCTTTTCAACGACTTAGATTAACCGCGGGGAGTGCCTAAACACGCGGACGTCGGGCATGACAACAATTTGCCCGAGGACGTTATATCGCAATTGCATGATCCCGAGAAGAGCAATCAAACCGCAATCGGCTACCGGCTTGCATGGGCCCGGACGTATCTGAAGAAATATGGCCTTCTCGATAATTCCAGCAGGGGCATCTGGTCACTTTCCGCCAAGGCCAATGAGACGGAGAGCGTCGACCCACCGGAAGTTGTCAGAAGCGTTCGGATGGCACAGAAGAACGCCGGCGAACCCACTGATGTTGCACCAATCCAGGTTAAGCCGCAGGAGCTTGACTGGCGCCGGCGGCTCCATGGGATTCTCACAAAGAAATTAAGCCCTGCCGCGTTCGAGCGATTAGTCCAGCGAGTGCTTAGAGAAGCGGGCTTCTCTCAGGTCGAAGTGACCGGCCGAAGCGGCGATGGCGGCATCGACGGCAAAGGCATCGCCCGCATTCACGGCCTGATGAGCTTTCATGTTCTCTTTCAGTGCAAGCGTTATACCGGTTCTGTTGGTTCAGGTGAAATCTGCGACCTCCGGGGAGCCATGGCCGGCCGCGCAGACAAAGGTCTTTTCATCACGACGGGAACCTTCACTCCTGCAGCCGTCAAGGAAGCAACCCGAGAATCAGGCGCCGTCAACCCACTGTCCCACTAAAGGGCTAGAGACGATTACAAATTACATCCCTAGGCTGAGAATGCCTTCAGACGGCTCTTCATCAAGCCCTCTGATCGCTTGCAGCCGAATCACAGAGCATAAATAATCGGCCGTCATGTCGTCGTCATCGAGCCTTCCTGGAGGAAGTTTCGAGGGATGCGATATGCGATTGCACTCATGCACCATGGTGGACTTACTGCGTTGCGCCTTGGAGATGTGCCCTGATGTTTTTGCCTCAATGGTCTGTTCGCCACATTGCTTTCATCCTAACCCGAGTCTGCACCGTGCGAAGACGATTGTTTCCGCTGTCACTCACCCTCTTGATCGCACTCTCAGGATTCTGCGTTCACGCGACAGCACAGACAACGACGGTTCTCACGGTGAGTCCAGCGTCGGCTGCCTACGGCTCCGTATTCAAGATGACCGCGGTCGTATCTCAGGGAGCGACTCACCCGACGGGCGGAACTGTAACATTCACGGACACATTTAATTCCAGCCAACATATTTTGGGTACGGTGCAGGTGCAGTCGGCGCGCGGCACGGCTGGTACTGCGATATTGCAGCAAACGCTTGGCGGAATTGGTACTCACTCGATCACCGCAAAGTTCAACCAGACCAAGCTCTTTGCATCGAGTACATCCAGCGCGCAGTCAGTAGCGGTCACAGGCCTTTACCCAACAGTTACGAGTCTTTCGCAAACCGGCGGTTCGGTGGGCAATTGGTCGCTGCTTACCACCGTTACCGGAGTGGGTAGCAAATCACTGTCACCAACCGGCAATATCTCAGTTCTGGATACATCGAACGGTAACTATCCCCTTGGCACGACAAGTCTCGGAGCTGGAACCATAGCGCAACAGTTCGTAGCCGGTTCCGGATCCCCAATCACAGTAGGAAATAGCCCCCAAAGTGTAGTCGCCGGCGATTTCAATAACGATGGTTTCCCTGATCTTGCCGTTCTTGACGTCGGCGACAGCAGAGTAAGCATCCTTCTAGGGAACGGCCTCGGAGGTTTCACAGCAGCGGCCGCGAGACCCCGGACAGGGGGCAACGCAGTTGCAATCGCGGCATTCGATCTAGACGGCGATGGGAATCAGGATCTGATCGTTGCGAACTCATCCTCGTCGACCGTAAACATTTTGCTTGGTAATGGTGACGGAAGTTTCAGAACGAGAACGACTTCCTCACTCTCAGGTACGCCTCAAGCCCTGGCCATCGGCGATTTCAATGGAGATGGTATTCCAGACGTCGCGGTGACCAACGGCTCAAACCTAGTTTACATTCTTCTCGGAACTGGGACTGGGACCTTTACCGTTTCGACTGGGTCTCCCTTTACTGTCGACAATGGTGTGTCTTCCATCGCAGTCGGCGACTTCAATCGAGATGGGTATCTGGACTTTGCGACCGCAAATAAAACAGCGTCCAGCATCACTGTTATGCAGGGAGACGGCACCGGTAATGTATTCACCTCCATTACCGGGGCTTCACTTTCGCTAGCCGGCTCCGCGGCACCTACGTCGATCATCGCTGCCGACTTTGACCGAGACGGCAAGATCGATATTGCTGTCGCTGAATTCAGTCTCAACCAAATCGGCGTGCTCCGCGGAAACGGAGATGGCACATTCGGCCTTCAGGCTATATATCCGTCTGGAACTCAGCCTATAGCTCTTGTAACCGGCGACTTCAATGCCGACGGTATCCCCGATATCGCAGTAGTTAATGCGACCGGAACGGGCACTAGTCTTCTGCTTGGTACCGGCACCGGGACCTTTCTAAGTCAGATCCAGACTGGTGTTGGAACGACCCCAGAGGCGCTCGCTGCTGCTGACTTTGATGGCGATGGAAATTCAGATCTCGCAGTCGCCAATACCGGAGACAACAACGTCAGCATCCTGCTTAACCAGATTACTGACACTGCAAGCGCTCTACTAACGGGTATTTCAATTCCCGGCAGTGGCAACCACCAACTCGATGCCACCTACGCCGCCGACGCGCATTTCAGCGCGAGCACATCTTCTCAGATCTCGCTGGCCGCAAGCCCAATCGCAACGACAACGTCGCTGAATACAAGTCTGACTTCGACGACTTACGGCCAGCAGGTCGTCCTTACCGCTACCTTGAGCGTAAGTCAGGTTGGCACGCTGTCACCTTCCAGCACGGACATCGTGACCTTCCTGGATAATGGAACCGCTTTTGCCACCGCGCCGGTTTCCAGTGGTGTGGCGACGTTGAACACGACAGGCCTCGGAGTGGGAAGTCATCCCATTACCGCCGTCTTCAGTGGAGACAGCAATTTTCTTACGAGCACATCGTCGGCGGTCACTGTTGTAGTCGCCAAGGCCACGCCGGTTATTACCTGGCCGTCACCGGCGGCTATCACTTACGGAACACTGCTGTCGACAACACAGCTTAACGCAACAGCGACCGTAGGCGGCGTGAATGTGCCGGGCACCTATACCTACACCCCAGCTGCGGGAACTGTGCTGCCTGTCGGAACCCGCACGCTGAGCGTTCAGTTCATCCCGACGTCAACGACCAACTACAACTCGACGACACAGACCACCACCATTCAGGTAAACAAGGCCACACCTGTCATTACATGGGCGACGCCGGCGTCGATCAATTACGGGACACCTCTCAATCTCGTACAGCTGAATGCGGTTGCAAGTAACACCACGATTGTTCCTTTGACGGGCTATGCGAATGTGTATGGCATTTACACCGATGGAACCAGCTTCGGCACAGGTGGATTCGATGGTGGTGGCAATAGCTATTCGAGCAACTCGCTTGGCACTTCGCTTACGTGGAACGGCGTTACCTACCCGGTAGGTCCGGCAAATGGACTGAGCGCCATTTCGAATCTGTCCGCTCCGTTTCCTTTGCCGGCCGGTTACTACTCGACCATTTCGCTCATCGGCGCAATGGTGAATAACTCTGCTACTGCCTACTCGATTTCTGTTAATTACACCGATGGAACAAGCGTAGCTAGCACGCTCAACATGAGCGATTGGGTTTACCCTCAGAATTTTTCTGACGAGTCGGTATTGAAGTGCGCTGTGGCTAGAGACACAAGCGGCGGCGGCCAGGACACCCATTCAACGTGCGTCTTTGGCTATACGATCCCTGTCAACAGTGCGAAGATCGTCCAGAGCATTACGCTTCCAGCGTCCAGAAATACGGTCTTTCTGGGGGTTAGTGTTACAGCTCCGCCTGTAGCCGGCGGCTTCACCTACACGCCTCCGGCAGGTACGGTTCTCACCGTAGGTCCGCATACCCTCTCGACTACGTTTGTTCCGACGGATACCGCGGATTATGCGAATGCTACAGCGGCGGTGCCAATCGTCGTGACACGAGCTAATCCAACTCTGACGTGGGCGACGCCAGCTTCGATTTCATACGGCACTCCGCTGAGCGCAACACAATTGAACGCAACCGCAACCGTGAATTCGGGCATGGTGATTCCGCCCGTGAGTTCATCGTATCGCGTCAGCGCAATCGTGACCGATGGCGACGTTTTCCAAGCCAGCGGCTTCGCCGGTACATCGTCGGCATATTCGGCAAACCTTCTTGGGTCCTCCATTGTCTGGAACGGAACCACGTTCCCGCTGGGAACACCGAACCTTCCAAATGGACTGTCTAGCTCTACTATTCCTTTGCCGCAGTCCAACTTCAACACTCTCTATCTCGTCGGTGCGGGTAACGGGAACCAGACCAACCAGACCTTCACCATAAGTTACACAGATGGCACCAATGTATCGACGCAACTCAGCCTGAGCTCGTGGACGCAGTCGATGGGGTACGCGGGGGAATCGATCGCCGTCACTGCGGCTCACCAAAACCAATCCAACGGCTCGACGAGCGCGGTTACGACCTATGTGTACGGGTACCAGATTCCGCTGAATCCGGCGAAGGTTCTCAGCAGCATCACGCTTCCGAACAATACCAACGTCGTCATCCTGTCCATGGCGCTGAGTACGTCGGCGACACCGGCGGCGACCGTTCCTGGAACGATCGTTTACAGCCCTGTCTCCGGAACCATTCTTCCAGTCGGCACAAATACTCTCTCGGCGACCTTCACTCCGACCGATATCACGACGTACTCGAATGCGAGTGCAAGCGTGCAAATCGTGGTAACGAAACAGACTGGAGAAGCTATCACGCTGACCAGTTCCGCGCTGTCTTCTCCGTTCGCAGCAACGGTCACCTTTACGGCGACTCTGCCAAGCGGCGCGACCGGAACTGTCGCCTTCTTCGACGGCGCGACCAGTCTCGGTTCCTCGACTCTTTCAGGCGGGGTTGCGACTTACAACACATCTTCGTTGACGGTTGGCACTCATTCGATCACCGCCGTTTACAGCGGAGACACAAACTACGCAACGGTCACCTCAGCGGCGCTCTCCGAAGTGATCACAAAAGGAACCGCCACGGTAACGATCGCAGGAGTGCCAAATCCGTCGGCGTATGTGCAGTCAGTCACCATCACTATCACCGTCACTGGTGTCGGCGGAAAGATTCCTACGGGAACGGTGACGTTAACGGATAACGGAACCGCTTTCGGCTCGACACTCACTCTCGACGTAACTGGCAAGACGACATATTCCGTGTCGACCCTGACGGCTGGCTCTCACACCATTATCGCAACCTATAGCGGCGACGCTACCTACCAATAACCTATGAAACCCACCAAGGCGGTTCTTATCCTCACTCGTTCAAACAAATGGCTTCGTTGGCTGTTTCGCACGAACCCACTCTCTTGCCGCGCAAACAATGTCGGCGCACATTCCCTGTTAGACGGTACAGGTTCCTTCGACGCCTCGCATGTGAGCGCCGGATCACGCCAAGCTTCGTCGCTACCTACTCCGGCGACACCAACCTCTGATTCTTTGATCTGCCCTGGAGGGCTGTTTATGAACTTAAAGTCTATAGTGCGGGGATTTTGTGTCCTTGCAATTGGTCTACTGCCGGGGGCTGCTCTCGCTCAGCATTCGACGGGACAATACATTCAAGTTGTTAACCAAGCATCTGGCACGATTACGATCACATCGTCCCTGAATCCGTCTGGCTATACCCAGCCCGTCACTTTTACGGCGACGGTGCCAACCGGTGCTACGGGAACCGTCACCTTCTATGATGGCGCGACCGCAATCAATACACCTGTTACCGTGGCCTCGGGAACTGCTGCTACCACTATCTCTACTCTTTCGGTGGGAACACATTCGATCAAGGCAACTTATTCCGGCGACTCGAACTATACGACTGTCACCTCGGCCATTCTCAGCCAGGTTGTTAACAAGGGCGCAAGCGGTCTGACGCTCGGATCTGCTCCGAATCCGTCTAACTTCGGATCGAACGTGACGTTTACTGCGTCCCTCGCTGCCGGTGCTACCGGCAACGTAACCTTCTTCGACGGCGCCACGAACATTGGCGTGGTGGCTGCGAGCTCCGGAACGGCAGTCTTCAGCATATCCACATTGACGGCAGGCACGCATTCAATCACCGCTCAGTACGCTGGCGATGCGAACTTCAACTCCCTCACTTCGAACATCGTTTCGCAGGTGGTCAATAAGAACGGCACAATCAGCCCGACGTTGACAAGCAGTCTCAACCCGGCGACGTATGGTACCAGCGTGGTGTTCACGGCGACTCTGCCAACCAACGCAACTGGTACGGTGACCTTCCTCGACGGAGCAACCAGCATCGGTACAGGTACTTTGGCGGCAGGCGTAGCGACCTTCACAACGAGCACCCTCATCGTTGGAAGCCATCCGATCACTGCTTCTTACGTTGGCGACTCTAACTACGCGGCCTCGGTTTCGAGCGTGCTGACAGAGACCATCAATAAACAGACTGGCGAAACAATCACGCTGACCTCCAGTCTCAACCCGGCAGTGTTCTCCAACTCTGTGACCTTCACAGCGACGGTCCCGAACAATGCAACAGGAACAGTAACCTTCTACGACGGTGCAACCTCCATCGGAACTGGAACAGTAACCGCTGGTGTAGCTACCTTCACAACGTCAACGCTCTCGGTCGGTACTCACCCAATCACGGCGACCTACGGTGGCGACTCCAACTACTCCAACGTGACGTCAACGGCTGTGTCCGAAAGCATCACTCAGGGAGTGGCAGTCGTGACCATCTCTGGCGCACCGAACCCGTCCTCCTACGGTGGCAACGTCACTATGACGATTACCGTTACCGGACAAAACGGTGTCATCCCAACCGGAACAGTGACGCTGATGGATGGTGCAACTGCTCTCGGCTCGGCAATCACCCTCGATGCAACCGGCAAGGCGACATTCTCCGTGTCGACCCTGACGGCTGGTTCTCACACCATCACCGCAACCTACAGCGGCGATGCTAACTACAAGTAACGGCTGAGGAGGAAGGCGCGGTCTCACCTGAGACCGCGCCTTCTTTATAACTATCCGGAGAAGCTCGATGAAATCGTTATTTGGCGTGGCGCTTTTCGCTCTTACCTGGATGGTATGCGACTGTACGCTGATGCAAGCTCAGACTCAGAACCACTATTTGCAGCAAGTGCAGAAGGCCACGCCCACGCTGATACTGACATCAACCAAAAATCCTTCCAACATTAACGACGGCACTGCCGCCACAATTCAGATCTCAGGCACGGGACCTATGGTACCCAGCGGAACAGTGACCTTCAGTGCGACCGAAGCAGGTTTCATTGGAACCTTGGCTAATGGGTCAGTAACCGTTCCTATCGATAGCGCTGGTAAAGCGAGTTGGGTTTTTAATCTTAGCCCCGGGACCTATCAGTTATTCGCGTCTTACAGCGGCGATGCGGACTATAACCCGGCAGACGCAACACCGATCTCACAGCAAGTAATTGGTCCCCCCGATTTCACTCTGACCCTTGATTCCGGTTCTCTCATCGTGAAACAGGGCAGCACATGGAAGGGTAGTTTGACGGCGACGGCCACAAATAACTTTCAAGGGACTATCACGCTGAGTTGTGATGGCGGCGGTAGCGGCATGCAATGCCTCTCTGGCCAACCGGTCCAAATGAATGCTTCGGGCGTAAGTCATTTTCCCGTTGAACTGACGACTACTGCCACTACTGTAACTACGCTCTCTACGAGCCTCGTCCTATTTTTCTCAGGATTTGGCCTCTCGAAGAAGAAAGACCGTTACAAAAGAATTTATCTGTCCGCTCTGCTCTCCCTGTTGTTGCTGGTTGCCGGTTGCACAGCCGTGCGCTATCAGCAGACAGACGGCACGCCCAGGGGTAGCTACAAATTAACGTTCGTTGGGCAAAGCGGTTCGTTGAGCCACGCGGTTACGGCCGTCGTTGTGGTCCAGTGATGAGGGTTAGCGCCATGCATTTGAAGATGATCAGGAACATGGTTGTGGGGAGCATCGGTCTGCTCGCATGCATCTCGGCGGTCGGCCAGGCCATCCCGCGGGCTGCCACCGTCTCCGGCGAGGATAACCAGATGTACGTCGGCTTCGAGCACACTCGCTATGACTATGAATTGCTGACGTCGCAAGGCAATCAGGTTCTCACCACCTCGGGTGTGAACATTCAGTACAACTACCGCAGCCGCAGTCACGTCGTTCTGACAGGAACCATGCGCTACGGTTCGGGCCCCCTTGAGGGCCAATCCATGACGACGATTGGCGTGGGTGCCGGCCTCGTGGGCAATATTTGGCGCGCAGAACCCTTTGCCCAGGTATTAGGCGGCATCGCGCGATTATCATCGACAGACAATATTTATCTATCAAATTCTGCCACCAGCAGCTTCACCACGATGTTAGGGGCGGGTGTCGATATCCCGGTTACTGGGCACTGGGGTATCAGACCCATTTATATTGAAAACCAGTTCCTGTCCTTCGGAGAGCGCAGGTCAATTTATCTGAATCTAGGAGCCGGTATTCTTTATCGATTTCACTCGAAGCTGGACGGTCCGCACAAGAAAAATTATTGAAAGAAGACGCAGAAGAAGACCCGCTAAAGATATCGTTTACGTGCGAGAGCTGCACGTAGCCGAGTGGCCTATCGACGAACGGAATACAATCATTGCGGGTCACGGTAGAGTGTCTGCGGCCCAAGCCCTAGGCCTCAGTTCCGTGCCGGCTTGAAAAGGTGGCTACACTCTCTGATTAAATTGAAGAGCTTTTCAAGCGCAAGAAGATCGAAGTATTCGACAGTCATAACTGGACGCGGGTGCGCAGGGTGCGTGGAACTGGACAGGGCATCAGATT
>DATDHL010000363.1:0-6386 GCA_036521575.1 Edaphobacter sp.
GTGACCGAGAAGTACGCCTCTGAAATCGGATCCCTCCTCAACCAATGGAGCCAAGCCCTTAAAACATCAACTCTCGACCTTTCGGTCGTGGCAAAGTTCCTCAAACCCACGATTGAGGCTTCCTCGCTGGTTCCACTGAAGGAATCTCCACTGCGTTCCGGATATGGAATCGATAGCGTGAGAAGGCAGTTTGGCCCTCCTCGAATACTCGGACGCGACCGATTTCTTAAGGAGCTCCAGGCTTTGCTGAGACCGCTATTGAAAGTGGAAATCGCAGAATTCGAGATCTACGCCATCGAAGAGGTTGCCAGTTCCCCGCTGAGCGTTCGCCTGAACATTCGATACGATATTGTCGCGAGCCGAAAAGATGAGCAGCGTGAAGAGCGGGTCGGATCCTGGCGAACCGAGTGGCTTCACAGCGAATCGGAAGGGTGGAAAGCACAAAGATGGGAGGCCGACGAAGAGACGCTAACTGTCGCGCAAGGGCCCATTTTTATCGACGTTACATCCCAGGCTCTTGACAGTACAGAATCGTACAATAGCCAGCTGCTTCGCGGTGTTGACCATTGGCGCACAGTTCTGGATAGCGCATGCGGCATTGATGTTTATGGCAACAATGGCATATCTGTAGGTGACTTTGACAACGACGGTTTCGACGATTTCTACGTTTGTCAACCGGCCGGCCTGCCAAACCGTTTGTACCGGAACCGTGGCGATGGCACCTTTGAAGATGTAACGGAGAAATCGGGAGTCGGTGTACTAGACAATACGGCCTGCGCCTTATTTGCGGACTTTGAGAATAAAGGGGTTCAGGATCTTCTTGTCGTTTGCGGCAGCGGTCCCTTGCTCTTTCTGAATCAGGGAAACGGAACGTTCTCGCTCAAACGCGACGCCTTCCGATTCGCGCATCCTCTTCAAGGAACGTTCACGCACGCTGCTGTCGCAGACTACGATCGCGACGGTCGTCTGGATATTTACTTCTGCACGTACATGTACTATTTGGGCCTCGACCAATACCACTACCCTATCCCCTATTTCGATGCGCGCAACGGTCCACCCAATTACCTCCTACACAACGAAGGCAACGCGACTTTTGTGGAGAGAACTGAAGAGGCTGGATTGAACAAGGATAACGACCGCTACAGTTTCGCCTGTGCCTGGGGTGACTCGAAGTCCAACGGTCTGCCTGATCTTTGTGTTGCAAATGACTTTGGAAGAACTCAACTCTACCGTAACAACGGAGATGGAACATTCACCGTTGTTTCAGGCGAGTCCGCCATTGAGGACGTAGGGGCTGGGATGAGTGCTTGCTGGGCCGATTTCAACAACGATGGACACCAGGATATTTACATCGCTAACATGTGGGAGGCGTCAGGCCAAAGAGTTGCAGGGCAAAAGCGCTTTCATGCGGCTGCCCCAGAAAACATCCGTAAACTCTACCAACAGCACGCACGCGGCAATGCATTGTACCGAAACCAGGGAGACGGAACATTCAAAAACATAGGTCAGCGGGCTGGAGTTCAGATGGGCCGTTGGTCATGGTCCTCCGATCTCTGGGATTTCGATCACGACGGTTACTCTGACCTCTATGTCACCAACGGGTACATCTCGGCAGTAGACCGAAACGATCTCGCAAGCTTCTTCTGGCGTCAGGTGGTAGCAAAATCACCGGAAGACCCAACGCCATCGTTAGCATACGAACACGGATGTAACGCAATTAATGAATTGATTCGTTCCGATAGTTCCTGGAACGCCTACGAAAGAAACGTCATGTTTGCCAACAACAGGGACGGCACGTTTTCCGAGGCTTCCGGCGTTGTAGGCTTGGATTTTTCTGAGGACAGCCGCTCCTTTGCGCTTGCCGATATCGATCAGGACGGAAGGCTAGAGGTCATTCTCAAAAACCGGAATGCGCCCCAATTGCGCATTTTGCACAACGTGATGAAGGACATCGGCGACTCCATCACATTTCGCTTGCGAGGGCATAAAAGTAATCGCGATGCAATCGGAACCGCAATCACGGTCGAAACGGGAACCCGGCGTCAAACAAAGTATCTACAGGCAGGATCTGGGTTTCTGGCTCAACACTCGAAGGAGTTATTCTTCGGGATTGGAAAGCCGGAAGAAATGGTACGAGCCACAGTTCGATGGCCAAGCGGAATCTCGCAACAGTTCGAACATCTGCCAGTAAACCATCGCATCGAGATTGAGGAAGGCTCCAGTACGTACGCGGCCAAACCATTTGCCATGGCGCCCTCAACGTACGCTCAAGCAGGAACACCACCGCTCCCGGAACCGCTGCCTTCTCAGGTAGATACGTGGCTTCTTGAACCCTTGAAGGCACCGGAGTTCTCCTTGCCCGATCTCGCAGGCAATATGCAGAAACTCCAACAATCACGAGGCAGTTTTGTACTCCTCAACTTTTGGGCTACGATAGCGCCGCTCTGCCATGACCAACTGAGACTTTTTAATCAGCACCAGTCAGCGTTTACCGCAAACCATCTGGAAGTTCTAGCTATCAATGTCGACGCGGGGGCCGATAACACCGCCGCGCGATCGTTGGTGGCAAAGGAAAGATTTTACTTTCCGGTCCTTTTTGCAACGGAAGAGGTAGCGGGCATCTACAACATCATCTACCGTTACCTGTTTGATCGTCGCAGGGACCTCGCAATTCCAACCTCTTTCCTGCTAGACAGAGATGGCATGATCGTCAAGGTGTATCAAGGTCCGATAAACCCTCAGCGACTTCTGGACGATGTGAAATTTTTTCCAACCACGCCAACAGATCGCACCAGGAAAGCGTTGCCATTTATCGGAAGTCTCTATCAGGGCTCGTTCCAACGCAATGATTTTACCTACGGCGTGGCCATGTTCCAGCACGGTTACCTTGATCAGGCGGCAGCGTCGTTTCGAGAGGTGATTGCTGCCAAACCTAATGACCCCGAAGGCTATTACAACCTTGGCACCCTTAGCCTCCGAAGAAACGACTTTCAACAGGCACGCCGCTATCTTGAGCAGACAGTGAGGCTCCGCCCGGACTACCCGGAAGCCTGGAACAATCTTGGCATGATGGCTGCACAAGAAGGAAATTCAGAAGAAGCCATCAAGAATTTTCAGCAGTCGTTACTTCTCAGACCAGCCTACGCCGTTGCGCTCCTGAATCTGGGGAATGTCTATCGACGGCAAGGGTCTTTTGAGAAGGCCGAAGAGTGTCTGGGTCATGCACTCGAAATTCAACCCTACGACCCTGAAGTCAACTACAGCATCGGAATGCTCTTTGCGCAACAAAACCAGATACGCCGTGCATCGGACTATCTGCAGAAAGCTGTTAGTCTGCGTCCTGAGTATCCCGAAGCCTTAAACAATATTGGCATTCTTTTCGTTCAGATGCGGGAGTACTCGAAGGCCGAGGATCAATTCAAAACGTGCATTCGCCTTAATCCTAACTTCGACCAGTCCTATCTCAACCTTGCCCGTCTCTACGCAATGCAAAACGAAAATGCGAAAGCCAAAGACGTGCTGCAGGAACTGCTACGTTTGCAACCTCAGAACTCCAACGCCAGGCAAATCCTTGAGATGCTACACTGACCGCGTAAATGGGGAGTTAGCACGGTAGGGAGATGGGCATTCGCACATTATTTGGGCATAGGACCGGAATCATCGTGGCACGGTCGCACGCGCTTATCTCCACTCTGTTTGTAATTATTTTTGTTTGCTGGACAGCCGAGGCACAGCAACAACCAAATACATCCACAAATCTTCAGCCGGTAGAAGCGCTCATTCAGGAAGGCCGTCTCGATGAGGCCAAGACCAAGGTGTTGGAGCAACTCGATCGAAATCCTACAAGCGTGGAAGGCTACAACTTACTCGGAATCATCGAGACCGAAGAAAAGGACTACTCGAAAGCCCTTGTAGCCTTCCAAAAAGCTTTGCAACTCGTCCCCAACTCCACCAAGACTCACAACAATCTGGGCAACGTCTACCTAACTCAGAACAATTTCAGCCTGGCAGAGAAGGAATTCCAGACTGTTCTGCGTCTTGATCCCGGAAATCGAGACGGGAACTACAACCTGGGCATGCTCGAGATGGCCAAAGGATCACCCGCAGAAGCCATTTCGTACTTTGAACGCGTACGTCCGAAAGATACCGAAACACGTTTCAATCTCATCCGCGCGTACTTGCAGAGCAACCGTACCCCGGAGGCGCTGCGGATGGCAACGCAACTTTCCACAGATAAGAACGAGGTTCAGCTACATTTCTCTCTTGGAGTATTGCTGGTGTCCGAAAAGCAGTACAAACCTGCGCAGTTGGAACTGGAAAAGGCCGACGCATTACAACCCGAGACGTTCGAGATTCTTTATAACCTCGGGCAGGCCTTTCTTCTCGGCGGCGAATATCCCCAGGCAGCATTGGCATTAGCCCGGGCGCTCAAATTGAAACCCGATTCTCCCGATGCTCTCTACTTGCTTGCGCAGGTGTACACGAATGAGTCACGACCTCTCGACGCTCTGGATTTATTGGTGCGCGCACACAAAATAGCGCCTGAGAATACGGACATTATCTTACTTATGGCCCAGATCAGCATCTCCCAGAAGTATTTTGAGGATGCGATCCCACTCCTGGAGAAGGGCCTGCAGATCTCCCCGCAGCGGTCTGACCTACGTGCCGCCTTGGGCGAGAGCTATTACAAGTCCGACAAGATCGACAAGTCAATTGAAGAGTTCAAGAAAGTGATCGAGATTGAGCCTTCGGCGCGCTCGTACGCATTCCTTGGGCTATCGCATACATATCTCGGTCGATTTGACGAGGCCAAGCAAGATTTTCAGAATGGACTCAAACTGGATCCCCACAACAGTTTCTGCATGTTCCACCTTGGTTATATCGCAGAACGGCAGGGAGATTCGGCAGGTGCAGTGGCCATATTTCAGAAAATACTGCGCTCAGATCCAGATTTTCCGGATGCAATTCTGGAGTTGGCAAATCTTCGAATCGAAGAGAAAAGATTCTCCGAAGCAGAGGAACTACTCAAAAAATATGTTCGTGTTAGCAGTAGCCCCGCGAGTGGATACTACAAGCTCGCCATGGTCGAGAGGAAGTTGCATGAGACGGCAGCTGCAGATCGAGACCTCGCCCAATTTCAGACTCTTTCCAAAAACCTTCCTCCCAGGTCGTATCCCTACGAGAACCTCTTCGACTATCTTGATAACCGCTCAAAACTTGATCCTCACACACGAAATCAACAAGACATAACCGAACTGATCGATCAGATCAAGAAGCATCCCGATCAATCGGATGTTTTGTATCCCCTGGCCGAGGCTTATCTGAAGGCCGGGAAAATTGATGAGGCTAGAAGCACGATAGCGCAGCTCGATAAGGTAAGCATAGGCGATTCGGGGGCTCTGACTGGCGCTGGCGTATTGCTGGCCCGTTACCATTTATATGACGATGCCATCCAGCATTTCCAGGCGGCTTTGCTGGCGAATCCAGGTTCGGATGAAGTAAACTTCGACCTCGCAAATGCTTACTTCCGCAAGGGACTTTATTCTGAGGCACTCAATACCGCCTTACAGGTCTCAGCTCAGGGACGCAAAGATGATTCCTATCTTGCTTTGCTCGGGGATATCTACGCGCATATGGGTGAGACGGTTCACGCCACCGAAATTTTCCGTAGCGCCATCAATCGCAACCCAGACAACGATCAGGACTACCTCTCCCTTTCACTGCTCCAGTTTCGTGAAAATAACATCGAAGATGCAAAGCAGACACTCTTGAAAGGTCAGACTCATATCCCGGGTTCAGGAAAAATTCTTTGGGGATTGGGACTGGCCTATGCACTTGAAGGAAACACTGCAGAAGCAGCTGAACGGTTCGAGCAAGCGGTGGATATGCTTCCAGAATGGCCCGGAAGCTATTCAATCCTGGGAGTGTTCTATTTTCAAACAGGGCAAATCGCCAAGGCCAAAGAAGTTCTGGACCGTTTCCGGAACAGCAACGTAAGCGGTGGCCTCGATGTAAACCGCATTGAACAGGTCTTGGCACAGGCTCCGGTGACCTCCCCAGTAGGCAATCAACCCATGCCGATAGCGAGCAGAAAGCAATTGCTTCAACTGGCACTTTTCCTTGCCGACAAAACCCTGTGACACCTTGGGACGGAATAGCCAATTGTTCCTTCTGAGTGTCTGAGTACTTATCAGGAACGCCCTTCTTCGACATCCAACTTAGGTAGACCCACTCCTTCTCCAAGACGAAAATCGGTCGCTATAATCATTGCCATCTATGATTGTTCCGCGACGGCGCTTCCTCGGGTCCTCTCTCTTCGTATTGGGTAGTGCGCTGACGGATGCACTTACCACTCCACTCTGGAAGTGGAAAGATCCAATCCTCGT
>DATDHL010000364.1:0-2810 GCA_036521575.1 Edaphobacter sp.
GACTGCGGGGTGACCTTTGGAACCGCCGAGGAGATGGGTGAAGCCTACGCGGGCTGCGTAGTTGGGATCGGTGGATTGGTCCCAGTGGTTGAAGAGATATTTGATTGCTACCCCGCGGTACGGTGAAGTTGGGTGGAAGCGGTGATAGTCAATGCAAGCGGCAAGCAGAAACTGCTCGAGGAGCCAGGCGCAGTTTTGACGGGAGAGTTGGTTCCATGCGGGTTCGTGTGAGGGGTTCGTTGCGAAGTCGATTGCGAGGTTGCTGAAGTAGCGAAGGAAGGCAGTGTCGCAGCCACCAAGGATTCCGCAATTTTCTTCGCGGAAGTGAAAGGGGTCTCGTGAACGCGCCCACTCCCACTCGATGGGGAGAGAGAGGTTGTTGGTGGCGAAGGCTTGCTCCACCATGCTGGGGCTGAAGCGGTCGATGGTTGCGTCGAAGTGCTCAGGTGCCTGGGCGACGACGGGTGCGGCTTCAAGGTGCGGGGGAAGAGGTTTCCAGAGAAAGACGTCGCTGTCGATGTGGAGGAATGGGCGATCTTGCAGACTGTAGGCGACGAGTTTGCCGATGGCCCACCAGTCCACATGTACCTCTTTGAGGCGGTCGAGTTCGGTGGAGACGTGTGTGAAGGACAGGCCGAGCTGATCGACGAGGAAGCGCTTGCCGCGAGTGTCGGTGATGAGAACGGTTTCGGGATAGTGGGCACGTGCGGTTTGCAGCGATAACCCCCAGGCCAGCATGTGCTGCAACGGATGCCCCCAACTGGAGCTTTTGTAAGCGTGGAATGGCTTGCTCCAGAATGACCAGACGGCGCGCATGCGTTTCCTTTCGAGACGACGATTGCTCGTTAGCCTCTTTCGATCACTACTGGGATGCCAATGATGCCGATAGAAGGATTAGAGCCGGCGAGAGTGAAGGTTGCACTCAGTGAGCTGATTCCACCGATAGCCGACGTGAGTGTAGCTGTGAGGGTGAAGGACATGGGTGCTGTGGCGGGAAAGTTTGGCCCGGGGTTTCCTGTGACGTTGATGGGGATGGTTACGCTACTTTGGTTCTGTGCGATGGTGACGGACGGTGGGACGTTGACGATGGACCCTACGCCGGTTGCTCCGGTGAGAACCAGCGTGACCTTAGTGGGGGCGATGGCTGGATAGTTGACTGTGAGCGTGGCCTGCGGAGTGATGGTGGGCGTAGTCGTTCCAATTGCGACGACAGAGATCGCTCCGAAACGGTTTGAAAGCACTTGCATGGCTGGAGTGGCAACGGTAAGCGCGGTTGCTCCGAGTGTTGGGGCAACGTAAAACCAGCTTTCGAAGTCGTTGGCGCGTTGTTGATTGCCTGAGGGTAGCGAGATGTCGGTACGTGGGGTGCTGCCGTCGACGCGTGTTGCGGATTGGCCGAGAGTGTATCCGTCGAGATAGAGTTGGCTGCTGCCTGTGCCGGTGAAGATCGTGCGGCCGGTAAGTTTGACTCGCACGCGGCCGAATTCAAGAAAGGGCGCTCCTAGGAGGAGAAGGCCGTTGAGGAAGAAGAGGGTCTCCCACTGGATGAAAGGCGCGTTGGCGAAGGGCATGTTCCAGAAGATGGTGTTGCCTTTGACGGTGATCTGCGAGTCGATGACGGTGACGCTGCGAAGAACAGTGGTGGGGTTGAGATTGAAGGCGCCTATGATGCCTATGGTAGCGACGCCTGCGGGGTCCTGCGGGCGGGCAAGAGGAGCTTCGAGGATGACGGTCAAGCTGCTGGGATCAACCTGGCTGGTGGGGGATTGGTCGAGGGTGACGTTGAGTCCCTGGAGGACGAGTTGGTCGAGGGTCATGATGTCATCGTTGGACCAGTTGATGGCCGTGACATGCATGGCGTTGGATTGCGTGTCGGGGATCTCTGTGAGGGACGGGAAGAAGCGGCGGCATTCTTCGACGACCGCCTGTTGGGTATTTCCGTTCCAATGGATGCATGCGAGTGGAGCACGGTAGACCTGGATGCTATATGGAGGCTGGAAGGCTGCGCCGTTGCTGCCGCATGGAGGCCATTCGATCTGGCCGGAGGCGGTGCGAGCGACGATGAGCCATGAGTCTCCGGGATTGTAGTTGCCGGGGGCGAATTGAATCTGGATGCCGTTTTCGAGTGTGATCCAGGTGCCGACTGTGAGAGGGATGCCGCTGGCTATAGCAGTGGCGCCGAATTGGTCCCAGCGGCGGATCCGAGGGTTGAGCGTCTTGTCCACCTGCGAGACGATTTGCGTCATGGTAATGGTGAGTTGCTCGGGTGTTGTGCTCTGGATCTGGAAGATATCTCCGGGTTGATTGGGAGTATCGCCGAAGAGGTTGGAATCGTCGGTGATTTCGACCCATTGGTTGGGGGAGAAACCGAGATTGGCGTCGGGGCCGAGGGTGTCGACTTGAACGTTGGAGCCGAAGACGCCGGTGACAGCCGATACGATGGAGCCGTTCTCGCGAGACCATTTGAAGGTGGCCTGAGTCTCGTTGCCGCCTTGATGGATTTCGATACGGTAGAGCTGATTTTCGAGGCCGCGATAACCTGCGGAGGGAGTGGGCTCGCATGAGCAGTCGCTGGAGCCATCGCCGGTTTGTGCGGATAGCATGCCGCTCGCCGGTTTGAGGACTGGGCGGTACATGGAGGTGCAGCAGTCTTCCTGAAAGGTTGTTGCATCGGACGTGTCGAGTTCGTCTGCGTTTGCAGAGAATGTTTCAGCGACGGAAGCCTTATTGATGGAGGCCTGGTTGACTCCTTTTAGAACGGGGCGGCCTGCTTCGATATCGACGAATCGATTGATGCCGGTGAGGAGGCC
>DATDHL010000365.1:0-3897 GCA_036521575.1 Edaphobacter sp.
TGGTGGGCACAGCAGGATTCGAACCTACGACTTCCACCGTGTGAAGGTGGCACTCTACCGCTGAGTTATGCGCCCAAATCGCTGCAGAAGTCTCTCAAGCACTTCCGGCGAACCTTGTCTTCAGAGAATATCATCTCCCGCCCTTCAACGGCCAGGGAGCGCTTATCTTCCTCTTCTCTAAGCCTTTGAAAGACTTATTGCTCCTGCCTCCTCGCGCATTACAATCAATCGGAGGATGTCTCCCCAACCTCCCAGCCACGGTCGTCCCAGTTCCCCGGTCCCCCTCTCTCCCGAAAACCACGAAGAGAATCCCTTTGAATTTGATTCTAAGGCGCAACCAGCCGACAAAGATGGGGTTATGGATAGTATGGCTACTCTGGCAATCAGTCCGAGTCTTCTAGAAAATCTCCAGGCTGCCAAGACGCATCACGCACACAGCGGGTTTGCCCAGATGGACGACGCAGCCATTATGCTTGAGCTCCGGGCCGGCAACATGGCTGGTTTTGACTTCCTCATCCAGAAGTACCGCAAGCCAATCATCCACTTCATGTACCGCATGGTCCACAACCAGGCCGTCGCCGAAGAGCTCGCCCAGGAAGTCTTCCTTCGTGTCTATCGCGCCCGCGACACCTACCGTGCCGAGGCCCGCTTCAGCACCTGGCTCTATCGCATCGCTACTAACCTCGGCGTCAACTACGCCCGCGATACCCGCCACGAGCGCAACGCCTCCACCATCTATCTTGACGAGACCGACTCCGAGACAGGCACCACCCCTGACGTAGCCGACTACACTCCCAGCGCTGAGTCACGCCTCCTCAACCGCGAGCGCCTCAACGCCATCCGACAGCACGTCCTCGCCCTGCCCGAACGTCAACGCATGGCCGTCCTCATGCATAAGTACGAAGGCATGGATTACAAACAAATCGGCGACGTACTCAAACTAAGCGAGTCCGCCACCAAATCACTGCTCTTTCGCGCCTACCAGACACTGCGCGAAAAGTTGAAGTCATTTATTTAGGAGACGCGCAATGCAATCACTCGACGCGTCCCGCATCAGGAACTGGAAAGGGTCACTATGATCTGCCACGACTGCCAATCCGCGCTTCCCGATCTGCTCCTCGATCCGGCCTCGCCCTCTAACGCCGCCGCCCGCGCGCATCTCGATACCTGCGCCGCCTGCCGCGAGGAATTCGCCTCGCTCGAATCAACCGTCGCCTTGCTCGACCTCTGGCAGGCCCCGGAGCCTTCCCCCTACTTCGACCAGAAGCTGGCCGTCCGCCTCCGCGAAGAGCAGGCCATGGCCCCCGCCGGATGGTTCGAGCGCATACGCGAACGCGTTTTATTCAACACCGGACGTCAGTTCCGCCCGGCCCTCGCCGGTGCCCTTGCCCTTGTTCTTCTGGTCGGCGGTGGAACCTTCGCTGGCATCAGTGGCGCCCACTCCGGCAAGGTCGAAGCCTCCGCCACAGTCGAGGACCTCCAGATCCTCGATAAAAACGATCAGGCACTCCAGACGATGGATCAGCTCCTGCAGGACGACACCACCGACGACGCCAACACGCCTCCCAGCAGCTAGACATAGATGGAGCGTAATTTTTTCTCTCGAAAGGAGACTGGACGCAGTAAGCTTTCTAGTTAGTACAAAAACGGGCTTTCCAGAGCATTTTCCTGGCCAATCTTGCTATCCGATCTTCTCATGTCTGCTTTTCTCCCATCCCGGCGCATCCTTTCCTTGATGCTCGCTGCGCTAGTAGTCGCGGCCACCCCTGTGCAGGCGCAGCCTCTGGTAGGGCAAAAAAATGGCGCTCTCCGTGGCTCGTCCAGCCAGCATCCGTCGGCACAACCTTCGCCTCACGCTGGCGCAGGCCCCAGACAGCAAAATCAAGAACACCTCGCTCAGTGGATGAACCGTCACAGCAGCCTGCCGCTGGCCGATCAGCAGCGCGCCCTGCGACAGGAGCCTGGCTTCCGCGACCTTCCGGCCCAGACACAGCAGCGCATGCTCGATCGCCTCTCGCAACTTAATAGTATGCCCCCCGAAAAACGCCAGCGCATCATCGAGCGCAACGAGGCTATGGCGCATCTCACCCCACCTCAGCGTCAGCAGGTCCGCGGAGCCATGCAGCAACTCGGCAGTCTTCCCGAAGATCGCCGCCGTCTGGTAGCACGAACCTTTCGTGACCTTCGCGAGATGCCTGAGGCCCAACGGCAGACCATGCTCAACTCCGACCACTTCCGCAGCCAGTTCTCCGATCAGGAACGCAATACGCTCTCCAACCTTTTGGCCGTCGAGCCTTACCTGCCCGTTCAGCGCCCCACCGACCTCCCATGATTTCAGTAGGTAATCGATACAGGCACAAATTCAAAAGGAGAGATAGCCGCCCGAAGGCGGCTATTTTGCATTGCGGAATTGTAGTGCAGAGGGAGGGCAGGGCTATGGGGAATAGGACACTGCTTGCTTTGTAATCCAGCTTCCGGGATTCTTCTGGATCATCCACGATCAGCCCAAAGCAGGAATAGCGGCAAAACGTATCGCGGACTTGACCACTCCAGTTTGTCGCCGGAACAATCTCCCTTCCCCATAGTGAGTTGTATTCTCCCTTCGCCCGTCGCCGACAGCCATACAACTTTCGACTCACCGTCGCAGCTGCTTTTCTTGTCCCCCGAAGAGGTTCTGCTTCTGTTGTTGTCGTTGTCGTTGTCGTTGCCTTTGTCTGTCTTTGTCGTTGATCGTTCTCTCGCCGTCATCTCGACCGAAGCTGCTCACAGCCTCATCGTAAGCAGCGCAGTGGAGAGACCACCGCATTTCGCTTTGGCCGTCGCCTTCAATTCTGCGCCTTACAGTGAAAATCCGCGGTCGCTCTTGACCCACCCCGCCTCAAGGCATACCTTACCAATATGCACACGCTCCAAAACCTCTGTTGTTGTCGCCGCTCCTTGCAGGCGTACGCAGAGGCGTGTTGCACCCGCTAATCTAAGCGGCCCCGCCTTACATTCATTTCCCCTTCACATCTAAAAGGATCGAGCCACCATGAAGCTCTTCGCTGGAATTCTCCTGCTTTCCACTGCTGTCCTCGCTCAAAACAAGACTCCCATCATCGGCGCCTGGGAAGGCAACGCCACTCTGCGCGGCCAGCAGATCCCCCTCCGCCTGCAGATCACCGGTTCCGCCTCGAACCTCAAAGCCGCCCTCATCAATGGCCCCGAGCAATCCTCCGCCTCCAGCGTCACCTTCTCCGACGGCCACCTCGTCATCGCCTTCAACTACTTCGCCCGAACCCTCGACGCCACGCTCGACAACGGCCAACTCACCGGCACCTTCGGTTCAGCGACCCCACAAGCCACCGGTAACCATCCCGCGGCACCTCGCACCCCCATCGTCCTTCACCCTGCAACCACCGCCGCCGTCACACCCGCCGCCGGAGCACCCGACATCAAGGGTGACTGGGAGATCGCCGTCCAAAGTGCCAAAGGTGAATCCGCCTGGCAGCTCCGCGTCGACCCCGTCGCCAAATCCCCAACCATCCACGCCGTCATCCAGCGCATCGACGGCGACACTGGCTCCCTCTTCGGCACCTGGACCGGCCAGAACTACACCGTCTCCCACTTTACCGCTGCCGGCCCCGCGCTCTACACCTTGACCCCGCAGCCCGACGGCACCCTCCTCGTCTCGAACCTCCTCGCCGCCGAAGCCCAGAAAGCCCAGCAGCAGAACCTGACTGCCCGCCGCCCCGCCGAAGCCCGCAAGCAGAACCTCGCAGCCCCCACCGCCTCCACCCAGCAGACCACGGTCAAGGACCCCAACGCCCCCTTCACCTTCAGCTTCCCCAACCTCGAAGGCAAGACCATCTCCAACACCGACCCGCAGTTTGAAGGCAAGGTCGTCATCGTAGCCGT
>DATDHL010000366.1:0-3052 GCA_036521575.1 Edaphobacter sp.
CTTTAATCGGGGCAAAAATTGGGTAGTTAGAATTAGCTTGTTGATACCTGGCCATAAATGCTCAGGCCGATTTGAGATGTGAAAGGTCTTATGAACTGCTTCGTTGCAAAAGCCCAGAAGATGGAGGCTACTCACCAGGGCAAAGGTCTTGACAACAAGCATTGCTTCTAGCATACTAACCAAGAAGCGCTGGATGGCATGCAGCGGCTAGTGGAACATTTTGATCAGAAAACTTCAACTCGACCAGTGCTATCAAACCCGTAGAGATGACGAAGGAGAGCACTTCCTATGAGAGCACGCTATCCCGATCAAGAGGGTTTTGTCGAGCGCGGAGCTGTCCGCATCTTTTACGAAGTCTTTGGAACGGGTGATCCCACGGTGCTCTTGCTCCCCACCTGGTCGATCATTCACTCGCGACTGTGGAAGGCGCAGATCCCCTATCTCGCTCGCCATTGCCGGGTCATCACCTTCGATGGCCGTGGCAATGGCCAGTCGAGCCGACCTGAAAGCGCAGAGGCCTACAGCGACAGCGAGTTCGTTGCAGACGCGTTGGCCGTCATGGATGCGACGGCGACAGGGCAGGCCGTGCTCGTCTCGCTTTCGGCGGGCGCGAACTGGGCGCTGCCCCTGGCTGCCGAGCACCCCGAGCGAGTCGCTGGGGCGGTGTTCATCGGCCCGGCGCTCCCACTGGGTCCGCGGCACCCTTGGCGCTCGATCTACTCGTTCGATGAGGTCCTGGACACCGACGAAGACTGGGCCAAGGACAATCGCCACTATTGGCTCAAGGACTACCGTGGCTTTCTCGAGTTCTTCATGTCGCAGATCTACACCGAACCTCACTCCACCAAGCAGATCGAGGATGCTGTAGGATGGGGTCTTGAGATGACCCCAGAGGCGCTGATCGCGACCGCGGATGCGCCATCGGTGGTGGACAAAGAGAACGTCGAGGAGTTCGTACGCCGCATGCGGTGTCCGGTGCTGATTTTCCATGGAGATGAGGATGCGCTCGTCCCTCATGCGCGAGGCGCCAGGCTGGCCGAGCTCACAGACGGGACGCTGGTGACCATCGAGGGCGGCGGACACTACCCGCAGGGTCGCGACCCGGTGAAGTTCAATCTGCTGCTGCGCGACTTCCTCAAGCCGTCGTCCGCGCCCACAGTGACTTGGCGGCGCGCCAGGAACCGTCGCAAGCGTGCGCTCTACATCTCGTCGCCTATCGGGCTTGGACATGCCCAGCGTGACGTCGCCATCGCCGACGAGCTGCGACGCCTGCGGCCCGACCTCGAAATCGACTGGCTGGCCCAACATCCTATCACCGAAGTGCTCAAGGCCCGTGGGGAGCGTATCCACCAGGCCAGCGCGCACCTGGCGAATGAGTCCCGCCACCTCGAGAGCGAGTCCGCTGTGCACGACCTCCATTTCTTCCAGGCTTGGCGCCGCATGGACGAGATCCTCGTCGCGAACTACATGCTCTTCCACGACGTGGTGAACGAGGAGCAGTACGACCTCTGGATCGGTGATGAAGCCTGGGAGCTTGACTACTACCTTCACGAGAACCCTGAGGAGAAGCGCGCCGCCTACGTGTGGCTGACGGACTTTGTCGGTTGGTTACCCATGCCCGATGGTGGGACACACGAAGCGTTCCTCACCGCCGACTACAATATGGAGATGATCGAGCACATCGAGCGGTTTCCACGGCTGCGGGATCGAGCCATCTTCGTGGGTAACCCCGATGACATCGTTCCCGATACCTTCGGACCGGACCTCCCTGCTATCCGCACCTGGACCGAGCAGCACTACGACTTCGCTGGTTACATTACAGGCTTCGATCCCGCCGCCTTCGCAGACCGGGAGGCGATCCGCGCGAAGCTAGGCTATGCCCCCGACGAAAAGGTGTGTATTGTGACAGTTGGCGGCACTGGCGTAGGCGAGCACCTGTTACGGCGGGTCATGGCCGCCTTTGCCGAGGCCAGGCGGCGCGTGCCTGAACTGCGGATGATCGTCGTGGCCGGTCCGCGCATCGCTCCGCAGTCGCTTCCTCCAGTGGAGGGGATCGAAGTGCACGGGTATGTCCACGAGTTGTACCGTCACCTTGCTGTGTGCGACCTGGCGGTGGTGCAGGGTGGACTGACGACGGCGATGGAGCTGACAGCGAACAAGCGCCCGTTCCTGTATTTCCCGTTGCGCCACCATTTCGAGCAGAACTTCCACGTGCGGTACCGCCTTGACCGCTACCAGGCCGGTCGCTTTATGGACTTTGAACAGGCAACGCCCTCGGTGATTGCTGCGGCGATCGCCGAGGAGATTGGCCGGACGGTCTCGTACGGGGATGTGGAACAGAATGGTGCTGCACGCGCGGCAGCCCGGATCGCCGAGCTCATCTGACAAGATGAGCATCGACTTGTACACCGTTACTGATATTCTCAAAGCAGCCTGAGTATGTATGACCAGGCCTCACCTAATTAGAAACTTTCTGAGCCTTCTCATTTCAACCGCTAGTGCTGTAGCAGTCGAATTTATGCGTCGGTTTGCCAATTATCTTCTTCCAATGGACAAAAAGCGATACAAGTTAGAAAAAAAGAAGCTAGAACTGAAAGAGCACAAGTCCTCAAAAGCAAAACAGTCCAATTAACTCAGTGCAAGAGAGTAACAGCTCTAGTTAATGCTCGGTGTAATCATATACTGATGGAGATTCCTCTTGGTAAATATAACAGGCATTTATACGAAGTAATGAAAAACCACCGTTTTCTGCAGTTGATATGTTCGTTTCTAGTTATTTTGTCGTTTGGTTGCTAAGCACTTACAAGCGACTGTTTGTTAAGACGGGAAGGTTCAGATCATCGGCCAATAATGAGACGAGCTATTTTCATACCAACCATGCGGCAATGGATTGGAATGCACAAGTGACATAGAAATCACGGACATCTTACTACCACCCACTCCACGCTCTACGTTCTAGCTGCATGCTGGCGCTTCCTTACCGCTTACGATGAACAAGTTCCTTCTCCTGAGCCCACCGTGCGATCTGATGGCGCGAAGAAACCCCTAATTT
>DATDHL010000367.1:0-3044 GCA_036521575.1 Edaphobacter sp.
CGGGAGCGGTGTCAGTACTTCAACGATATTCGCAAAACGCTCGAAAAAGACAGTGAGCTTGCGAAACATGTCAAGGCGACGCTAGAAAAGCTATGCGGGAATCCTGACGATATATGGCAATCAATTCACGTTAACTTGCCGGGCGAGCCGCCACAGCTGATACGAGTACACACGACCGACGACTCCCGATTCGTGCCAACGCTGCAATCGGTACAGGAGTACAACCAGTGGTGTGAGGCAAGACGCGAACAGGCTTCAAGAACACACTAAGGGACATCACGAAGCATCGTGGACGAGTGGTTCTTGTCGGCGATACGGAAGAAACTAGGCGATTACCCGTCCCTTCGGTAGATTCCCGAGAGTCCATCATGGCTTGGTGGCGATGGAAGCCACCAGTCATGAAGCAGAAGCGGAACCGTCGAACCGGTCGCGCCAAGAGGGTTTTACGCCTCCCGGATCTGGAATTTGCCAGAACAGCCGTCCTGAATAGCCTTACCAGTCCCGAGTCTCAACGTGGCTATCGGCACGCAATTGACGAGTTTGTGGACTGGTATTGTTCGGAACCAAGACTGGCGTTTAATCGCATTGTCGTGCTTCGGTACCGTAGCCATCTCGAATCCAGGCGTCTGGCCCCTGGGACCATCAATCTTCGTCTGGGTGCTGTTCGGCGGCTGGCCTATGAAGCTGCCGACTGCGGCCTTCTCAGCTCCGATCTGGCCGCCGGAATCCGCCGCGTCAAGGGGCTAAAAAAGAATGGTGTCCGGATGGGAAACTGGCTAACCGCTGAGCAGGCTGGATTACTGTGGCAAAGCCCCGACACGGCACGGCTGAAGGGCAAACGCGACCGCGCCTTGCTGGCCCTCTTGTTGGCATGCGGTTTGAGACGTCACGAGGCAGTCAATTTGAGAACCGAGGATTTGCAGCAAAGAGAGGATCACTGGGCCATTGTGGACCTGGTTGGCAAGGCAGGTCATATCCGGACGGTTCCGATGCCCGATTGGGTGTATCTGGAACTCATCGATTGGCTCAAATCGGCCTCTATCGAACGTGGGAAGGTGTTCCGTAGACTGAGCCGTGCGGGCCGAGTGCTGGGTGACGGTATCAGCGAAAAGGCCGTTTGGCACGTAGTGAAGTATTCAGCCTCAAAAGCCGGTATTCCCACCCTTGCCCCGCACGATCTTCGACGAACCTGCGCTCGGCTCTGCCGAACTGCTGGCGGTGAACTGGATCAGATACAGCTCCTGCTAGGTCACGTCTCGATTCAGACCACCGAGCATTATCTAGGCTCTCGGCAGCGAATCCGGTCAGCGGTCAACGACCGGATTGGGATCGAGCCCAAAGTTGTCATAGACATGGCTGTTTTTTCTGCTGTTGTTGATAACCCTGGCTGTCGCCTCTGGCCTTCCGGGATGATTGCCGCAGGCAGGAATTCGCCGGTTTAGTATGTTTGCCGAGCGCGGGTGCTACGGCGCAAACAGAATGACGATCTTGGTTCTGACCCTGCCCTTGGCGGCGTGGTAATGTCCGTATTGCCGACAAACCGGAAATTACCCAACGCGATCGGATATAGCGAGTTATTCTGAATGAACCTGAACACAGGAAGGCCGAATTCATGAAAGCGGGAAGGTGCATTGCTCTGGTGGTGCTCTACATACTGGGCATAAGCCACTCTGCCAGTGCCCAGGAGCAAAATATCTTCTTCTTCCGGCCCAACCATCCGAAATGGCCGATCACCTCTCGATGGAGTGTCACTCTCAAAGAATTACCGTTTTCGTGGCCGCGAAACCAGCACGAGGCAAGCCAAATCCCGAAACAGAAGATTGTATCCCTGGTAACTGGCGCCGAGAACGCAGCGCAAAGCGATAGCGGTTACGATCCCGATCCCAACGGCATGAGGCAAGACGTCGAAAGTTATGTGTTTACAACGTTCGACAGTGGACCGCTTTACCTGGTGGCTACAACAGACGACGGATCAACCTGGTTTCAGTACATCAATGTCATCCGCTGCGAGAAACGAACCTGCTATGGCACTGAGATTCACTCAGACGCGGTCGATCTCGAGAAGCAGCTGCTCGATCTCAAGAAGGATGGCCGACATCAGATACTCGTCGAGGAGTGCTTGTGTCTTATCCATGCGCACGAAGAGGGTCTCTTGCCTTATGTACTGGAAGTGTCCCACAACGAGGTGAAAGATTCGAGCGCGAGGTACCCCGACTTCTTCAAACCGCGTCTCTTGCCGATACCACCGGATGTTCCGAACCAGTGGAATTCGCAAGATATGATCGATGATTGGCGTGCTGAAGCGGTGTACGCACAGCACGACATAGAGCGGCGAGTGTTCGGCAAGCGAGACGCAGGATTGTCGGATGCACTGCAATGGGAGCAATCGAAGAGCACCGTGATTAAATCTCTGGCCATTTCTACATTCGAAGCGATCGATGCCCCACAAGCAGATACCGGGCTGCAGCGGTTATCGCAATCAGATTCGCCATACATGCGAATGAAAGCCCAAGATGCAATCGCTAGAAAGCAATTGAGACGTTAGTTGCGGGCGGATTACCGGACAATACGTACATTACCAATTGGTTATTGACATGTTGCCGACAAACCGGGAGTTGAGATGAACTTTCATTCCGTTGGGGGACCTCAATTCGTGGTAGTTGGATTCGGATCGAAGACGAATCGTGTCTCTCAAAGGTGTGAAACTGCGACTTGTATTCATGTTCGTACTATAGGAGAGCACCAAGTTGGTGGTCGGATGAAGGAGGGACTCAACCACCGTAGAATTAACATGATTTCCAGGAGAGATGCTCATGTTCAACTATCCGGTCCTCTTCTTCCCGCTCTCGCTATTCGTGCTGTGGCTGTCGGCCCTCGCGGGGATTCTGTTGCGCAGCCGACGTCCCCTGATTGGTGAAGAACGCGAAGACTTTGGCTTTGTGCAGGCCGCTGCCCTGACCCTGCTTGGCTTAATAATCGGCTTCAGCTTCTCGATGGCGATCGGCCGCTACGACCAACGAAGGAATTATGAGGAAGCTGAGGCA
>DATDHL010000368.1:0-4400 GCA_036521575.1 Edaphobacter sp.
GGACGCAGGTAGGGATGGGTTTTGGCGCTGCGTCCCGGTGTTGTCAGGAGTTGAGGGCGGATTCGACGGCGGCGATGACGGCGGGGTCGTCGGGGGTGACCTCGGGGGAGAAGCGGGCTACTACGTTGCCTTTGCGGTCGACGAGGAACTTTTCGAAGTTCCAGAGGATGCCGGGCTCGGGGTTGGTGGTCGCGCCGTTGTGCTTGCTGGTGAGGAAGCCGTTGAGGCGCTCGCGAAAGGTTTCGCGGGTGGGGCCGATGGGCTTGGGCTGGGCGGCGATGAGGGTCTGGTAGAGGGGATGGGTGTCGGGGCCGGTGACGGGGATTTTGGAGAACAAGGGGAAGTCGACGTTGAAGGTGCCCTGGCAGAACTTGAGGATCTCCTGGTTTGTGCCGGGTTCTTGTGCGCCGAAGTCGTTGGCTGGGAAGCCGCAGACGACCAGGCCGGAGCCTTTGAATCGGGAGTAGAGCTTCTCGAGGGCGTCGTACTGCGGGGTGAGGCCGCACTGGGAGGCTACGTTGACGATGAGGAGGACTTTGCCGCGGTGCTCGGCGAGCGATGTGCCTTGGCCGGTGATGGTGTGGACGGGGATGTCGTAGAGGTTGGACATGGTGATTTCCAGTGTATCGCTACGGATTCTTTATGCGCCGGTGGGTAGGATGTGGCTGCTATGTCGATAAGCGACTTTCTGTTTGGCCGGCCTTTGGCGACAAGGGAGGAGAGAGCTGAGCATATTGGGGTTGCGGCCGGGATACCTGTATTTGGGCTGGATGCTCTGACGAGCGCGGCGTATGGGCCGGAGGCGGCGATGACGCTGCTGATTCCGCTGGGCCTGGCGGGGCGGAACTACATTCTTCTGGTGATTGTGGCAATTGTGGGGCTGCTGGTGATTGTGTACTTCAGCTATCGGCAGACGATTGATGCTTATCCGAATGGCGGTGGGTCGTACACGGTGGCTAGCGAAAATCTGGGCAATCGTGCCGGGCTGCTGGCCGCAGCGGCGCTGATGATCGACTATGTGCTGACGGCGGCGGTGGGGATCCCGGCGGGTGTGGGCGCGTTGATCTCGGCGGTGCCGGGTTTGCAGCCGCATACTCTGGCGCTGTGTCTGGGAATTTTGGCGGTGCTGGCGATGGTGAATATGCGCGGCGTGAGAGATACAGGCGCGGTGTTCATGGTTCCGACGCTGCTATTTATCGGGACGCTGTCGATCATGGTGGCTGTAGGGGCATGGCGTGCGATGCAGAGTGGTGGGCATCCGGCGGCGGTGGTGGCTCCGCCTGCGGCGCTGCCGGCGACGGTGCAGGTGCTTGGGTTATGGCTGCTGGCGAAGGTGTTTGCAAGTGGATGCACGGCGATGACGCGTGTTGAGGCGGTGTCGAATGGGGTGATGGTGTTCGGTGAGCCGAAGACGAAGCGGGCGCAGCAGACGCCGACGGTGATCATTGCGATTCTGATTGTGCTGTTGCTGGGGGTTGCGTATCTGTCGAAGGTATATGGGATCACGGCGACTGATCCGGGAGCGAGTGGGTATCAGAGCGTGCTGAGCATGCTGGTGGCGGCGGTCTTTGGCAGGGGGTGGTTCTATCAGCTGACGATGGCTTCGGTGTTGGCGGCGCTGGCGTTGAGCGCGAATACGGCGTTTGCGGATTTTCCTCGGCTGACGCGGATGATTGCGATGAATGATTATCTGCCGCATGTGTTTTTGCTGCGTGGGCGCAGATTGTTGTACTCGCATGGAGTGTATGCGCTGACTGGGTTGACGGCGGTGTTGCTGATTCTTTTTGGCGGCGTGACGGACAACCTGATTCCTCTGTTTGCGATTGGAGCGTTTCTGGCGTTTACGCTTTCGCAGGCGGGGATGGTGGTGCATTGGTACAAGCTGGGGCCGGAGCATCCGCTGCGTGGTTGGCACATGTTCGTGAATGGTGTGGGCGCGGTCGCGACTGTATCACGCTGCTGGTGGTGCTGGTGGCGAAGTTTGTGGCTGGGGCGTGGGTGACGGCGCTGCTGGTGCCGGTGATGATCGGGATTATGGTAGCGGTGAAGCGGCACTACACGCGGGTGAAGGGTGAGATGGCCGAGCAGACTCCGCTGAACCTGAAAAATCTGGAGCAGCCGATTGTGGTGATTCCGATGGCTCGTTGGGACCGGATCTCGGAGAAGGCGATGCGGTTTGGGCTGCTGCTGTCGAAGGAGATCAAGGTGGTGCATGTCCACTCGGATGATGAGCGGGAGGGGCTGGAGGAGGTTTGGGGCGACTGGATAGTAGCGCCGATCAAGGGTCGGGGGCTTGAGGCGCCGGAGTTGGTGACGATCCCGTCGAACTACCGGTTCATTCTTGCGCCGCTGATGGACTACATCCTGGAGTTGGAGGAGAAGAATCCGGGGCGAAAGGTGGCAGTATTGCTGCCGGAGATGGTGGTAAGGCATTGGTTTGAGAATGCACTGCATAACCAGCGGGTGCAACTGTTGAAGCTGTTGCTGCTGCTGAAGGGGAACCAGCGGATTGTGGTGGTGAATATCCCGTGGTACTTGTAAACCGGGCATAAAGGGAGGGTTTGATGGAGTTCGGCTGACGGAACAATTAGTATCGAAAGAAATATGTCAATTGTTGATCGTCTGGTAGGGAAGCCGTTAGCTACGAGTGAAGAGCGGGCCGAGCACATCGGTGTGGCCGCAGGAATTCCGATATTTGGGTTGGATGCGCTGACGAGCGCGGCGTACGGACCAGAGGCGGCGATGACGCTGCTGATTCCATTGGGGATCGCGGGCGTTAATCATATTGTGCCGGTGATCTCGGCGATTCTGATTCTGCTGGTGATTGTGTACTTCAGCTACCGGCAGACGATTGAAGCGTATCCGAGCGGTGGCGGCTCGTATACGGTAGCGAGCGAGAATCTGGGGAATGGCCCGGGTCTGCTAGCGGCTGCGGCGCTGATGATCGACTACATTCTGACGGCAGCAGTGGGAATTTCGGCAGGCGTTACGGCGTTGACTTCGGCCGTACCCAGCTTGAGTCGACATACGCTGGCGCTGTGTCTGGTGATTCTGGCGATTCTAGCGGTTGTGAACCTACGCGGGGTGAAGGACACAGGGGCGGCGTTTATTCTGCCGACGTTTCTGTTCGTGGGTACTCTGCTGGCGGTGATTGGCGTTGGAGTGTACCGGACGATTCTGAGTGGAGGGCATCCGATTCCAGTGGATATTCCGCCTCCCGCGTTGCCGGCTACGATGAAATACCTCACGATATGGCTGCTGCTGAAGACGTTTGCGAGTGGGTGCGCGGCGATGACAGGAGTGGAGGCGGTGTCGAACGGGGTGATGGCTTTTGGCGAGCCGCGAGCAAAGAAGGCACAGCGGACGCTGACGATCATCATCGCGGTGCTGATTGTGCTGTTGTTTGGGATCGCTTACCTGTCGAGAGCGTATGGGATTACGGCGATGGAGCCGGACGCGCACCACTACCAGAGTGTGTTGAGCATTCTAACGACGGCGGTATTTGGTCGGGGATGGTTTTATTACCTGACGATGGGCTCGGTGCTGGTGGCGCTGTCGTTGAGTGCGAATACGGCGTTTGCGGATTTCCCGCGACTGGCGAAGGCAATTGCCATGCACGATTATCTGCCGCACGTCTTTACCCTGCGCGGACGTCGTCTGCTCTATTCGCATGGAGTTTATGCGCTGACCGGCTTTACGGCGGTGATTCTGATTCTGTTCGGAGGCGTGACGGATCGGTTGATTCCGCTGTATGCGATCGGGGCGTTTCTGGCATTTACGCTTTCGCAGGCAGGCATGGTGGTGCACTGGATGAAGATGGAGAAGCATCCGGGGCGACTATGGCACATGTTCGTGAACGGCTTTGGAGCAGTGGCGACAGGCATCACGACGATCGTCGTGCTGGTGGCGAAGTTTACGGCGGGAGCGTGGGTAACGGCCCTTCTGGTGCCCGTGATGATTGGCCTCATGATGGGCGTGAAGCGGCATTATTCGAGGGTGAGGCGAGAGATGAAGGATATGACTCCGCTTAGCCTGGTGAATCTGCAGGAGCCGATTGTGGTGATTCCGATGGCTCGGTGGGACCGGATTACGGAGAAGGCGATGCGGTTCGGGTTGCTGATGTCGAAGGATTTGAAGGTGGTGCATGTGCACTCGGATGACGAGGCGGAGAGCCTGGATGAGGTGTGGGATGACAAGATTCTGCAGCCGATCAGGAACGAGGGGCTGCACGAGCCGGAACTTGTGGTGATTCCTTCGTCGTACCGGTTCATCATCAATCCGCTGATGGATTACATTCTGGATCTGGAGCATGAGAATCCGGGGCGGAAGGTTGCGGTGCTGCTGCCGGAACTGGTGGTAAGGCATTGGTGGGAGAATGCGCTGCATAATCAGCGGGTGCA
>DATDHL010000369.1:0-2592 GCA_036521575.1 Edaphobacter sp.
CTCGACAAACTCATGCAGGTGTAAGGCGCATCTAAGTAGAGCATTGAGACGTTCTTAGCGTTTCTGCTTTACGCCATCAACGCGAGGTGCGCTATGAGTTTGGGCCCTCTGATTTCATGGAGTCTCGCGCTGTGGATAACCACATCCGTCACTTCTCCTCGCACACCCACGCTATCGCCATTCCTAGGCGATCGAGAGCAGCAACAATCTTCCGATCCAGTGTCACCCATCGATGACAAGTCGGGTTCGTCACCCCAGCCTACGACTCCACCCAATCCCATTATTAGCGGCGTCTATCAGGTCGGGAATGGGGTCTCAGCGCCAAAACTCATCTACTCCGTCGCGCCATCTTTTTCAAAAAAAGCACGTAAAAAAAAGATCGCGGGAAGCTGCACAGTGTTTCTGGTTGTGGACCAGTCAGGCGAACCAAAACATATTCACATTCTTAAATCCGTCGCCGAGGACTTGTCCGCGAAACAGCATTCCGCCGCCCTGGATCTGGACGAGGAAGTCATCAAAGCCGTAAGGCAGGACCGATTCGAACCAGCGACTCTTGAAGGCAAACCCGTTTCCGTTGCAATGACAATCGAAGTCAACTTCCAAATCTTTTAGCGCTCACATCTGGTTCAAAATCATCAAACTAAGTCGCCGTATCAAGGTGAAAAGACTCCGTGTACGACTCAACCGAATAGCCCTTTGCCTTCCACGCTGCTAAACCGCCGCGAAGCAATTTGATCCGCGAAAACTCTAACGCCAGAGCCCGGCGCAGAATATCCCGGCTGGTCTTCTCGCTGTTACACGTGCAGTAGACAACCGCCTCTTCCTCCTTCGGAATGAGCGACGGATTCGCGATCACGTCCTTCGGTGGAATCCGCGTCGCGCCAGGAATAATCTCCGCATAAGCCAACAAGTCCAGCGGTTGGCGAACATCGAAGATATGAATCTTCCGTCCACCACTTAACAACTCATAAAGGGTGTCCGGTTCAATGTAGTGGTGCTCGAACTCGCGCCGGTCTCGCGATCGTCTCATCATGACGATCCCACCGATAATCCCAAGACCCAGAACTACCCCAACTGCGCAAATAATCAGAGTCATCGTATCCCTCCCTGACGTTGCTGCAAGTATCAGATTCAAAGTACCTCAGGAAGTTTCTTCCAATCACGTATTATCTTGCAGCGTTGTCTCCCACCAACGGAGAAATAGCCGTCAACCCATCGACCGCTACGGGTTAGCGTCCTTCTTGATGCCCATGAGCAGAACGTGCGATGCGGTCCGGTAAGGATTGATTCTCCCGCCATTCGTATTAAGCAGAGAGATCCGCGAGCACTTTTCCTCAATCTGTTTGTAGTTATTGAACACGGAGTAAGAATAAGCAAGCCCGTCTTCTTCTGAGAGGGTATAGCCCTGTCCCTTTGTCTTGATGAGATAGGCTGCCTTCCACAAGCCAAAGAGGTTGAGTAGTTGTTTCATACTGCGAGCCGCCAAAGAGCCCTGCCCGAAGTTATTCGAGTCGGAAATAAAGATGGCCTTACTCGCTACTCGAAGCATCTCGCCCACCATCACGTCTGGCGTCTTTACATGGTGAAGCACGCCAAACTCACAAACCATGTCAAATTCTCCATCGCGGAACGGCAGATTCAACGCATCCCCTTCGATGAGCTCTTCGGCTAAGATCCCGTTCTCATAACCAATCGCACGCAACTCTCTGACAGGCTCAATTCCCACGATTTTTATCCCGGGGCAATTTCTCTTCACGTAAGCGACAGCACGTCCTGTCCCCGATCCGAGGTCAAGGATCGATCGGATGCCAAAAAAATTTACCATTGCCACTAACAGAGACAGCGCGAAATAGTGCTCGCCCTCTTCTCCATCATGCATCTCGTTATATTTGTGAGCGCTTTCCGCATAATACTGTTGTTGAATTTCAACTTCAGAAGCTACATTTGCCGGCATCAATCCTCTTTCCCCTGTTGACCCGCTACTCTGCACTTTTCCGACACAGTACAGCCCCACACTGCTTCGAGCACAGCGAGCTAATCTTATCGGCCCACATAAGTGGCCAGAAGTATCTCTTCTTATTCCCTGCTATCTCCCAGTCATTACACAGGCAAACAATATGCGAAGATAAGCAAGCTCATGGACCTGAACCAACTCCTCCACAAGACCTTCGGCTTCCCCAACTTTCGCGCCAATCAGGAGGCAGTCTGCCGCGCCGCCACCGAAGGCCGCGACGTCCTGCTCGTCATGCCCACCGGAGCCGGCAAATCCCTCTGCTACCAGCTCCCCGCCCTCGCCCGCCAAGGCACTGCACTCGTCATCAGCCCCCTCATCGCCCTCATGGACGACCAGGCCGCCAAGCTCACCGCCCTCGGCCTCCGCGTCGCCCGAATCCACTCCGGACTCTCCCGCGACGAAGCCCGCCAGGCCTGCCGCGACTATCTCGACGGCACCCTCCAATTCCTCTTCATCGCCCCCGAGCGCATGCGCGTCCCCAACTTCCCCGAGATGCTCGCCCGCCGCAAGCCCGGCCTCATCGCCATCGACGAAGCCCACTGCATCTCGCAATGGGGACACGACTTCCGCCCCGACTA
>DATDHL010000370.1:0-2605 GCA_036521575.1 Edaphobacter sp.
TGGCTCTGGGAGTAGCAGTCTTTATCGCCGAGCTCTGCCCCCAACCTCTGCGTGCCCCGATCTCCTTCCTCACCGAACTCCTCGCGGCCATCCCCAGTGTGGTCTACGGCCTCTGGGCTTTCTTTGTGCTTGTCCCGATCATGCGCGAAGTCCTTGGACCCTTCCTCCTCAAGACCTTTGGCTGGACGGGCCTCTTCACTGGGCCGAACTTCGGCGTAGGTTTCCTCACGGCAGGCATCATCCTGTCCATCATGATTCTGCCCATCATCTCCTCTCTAACCCGCGACATCATGATGGCCGTGCCCAACAGCCAGCGCGAGGCGGTCCTTGCCCTCGGTGCCACCAAGTGGGAGATGATCCGCATCGGTGTCCTCCGCAACTCCCGCATCGGCATCGTCGGAGCCATCATGCTCGGTCTCGGCCGCGCACTCGGCGAGACCATCGCCGTCACCATGGTCATCGGCAACCACCCCGAGATCAGCAAGAGCCTCTTCTCCCCCGGCTACACTCTGGCCAGCGTCATCGCCAATGAGTTCTCCGAAGCCACAGGCGATCTCTACCTCAGTGCTCTCATCCAGATCGGTCTGGCCCTCTTCCTCGTCACCATTGTCGTCAACGCAATCGCTCGCCTCATGGTCTGGGCGGTCACACGCGGCGCACCGGGAAGGGCGGCCTGAGCATGAGCACCCAGCCAATGAACTTCCAGAGCAGGGGGATGCGAATCAACAGCACCCGCCGCACTGCGGTCAACTACTTCGTCACCGCTCTGTCGATCCTCGCCACCATTGTGGTCCTCATCCCGTTGCTCGCCATCCTCGCCTACCTCATCTACAAAGGCGCGAGCTCTCTCAACCTGGCCTTCTTCACCCACATTCCTGCTCCGGTTGGTGAGCAGGGTGGTGGTATGGCCAACTCCATCGTCGGCTCGGGAGTCATCCTCACCCTTGCCAGCCTCATGGGCATCCCCATCGGCATCGCCGCTGGCGTCTATGTCGCGGAGTTCGGCCAGGGAACGCTTCTCGCCAATGCCATACGCTTCACGGCAGACGTCCTCAACGGCGTCCCCTCCATCGTCATGGGCCTCTCTGTCTACTCACTCATCGTGATGCCCCAAAAACATTTCTCCGCCTTTGCCGGAGGCGTCGCCCTCGCCATCATGATGGTCCCGACCATCACCCGCACCACCGAAGAGATGCTCGCCACCGTCCCGCACGCCATTCGCGAAGCCGCCCTCGGCCTTGGCGTCCCCAAGTGGCGAACCGTCCTCTCCGTCAGTCTCCGCACAGCCTCTCCCGGAATCATCACCGGCTGCATGCTCGCTTTCGCACGTGTCGCCGGAGAGACCGCTCCTCTACTCTTCACCGCGCTCGGCAACCAGTTTTGGAGCATCAGGCTCAACGAGCCCATCGCCGCTCTGCCGCTGCAGATCTTCGTCTATGCCAATTCACCGTATGATGAGTGGCATCGCCTCGCCTGGGCCGGCGCTCTCGTTCTTATCGTTCTCATCATGGTCTCAGTCACGCTTGTCCGCGTCTTTGCCAATCGCGGCGTTCTCAAGGGAGGAAGTTAGTGGGAGTCGGCATTCTAGTTGAAGATCTGAACGCCTGGTACGGTTCGAATCACACCCTGCAGGACATCAACCTGCATATCCCTGCGAACCACGCCACCGCGCTCATCGGCCCCTCCGGCTGTGGCAAATCCACCTTCGTCCGCTGCCTCAATCGCATGCACGAGACCAACCCCATCGCCCGCGCCACCGGTGTCGTCAAGATGGGCGAGGTCGATATCTACCGCGACGCCTCCCCCGTCGAGATCCGCCGTCGCGTCGGCATGGTCTTCCAGCGTCCCAACCCCTTCCCGACCATGTCCATCTACGACAACGTCGTCAGCGGTCTCAAGCTCAACGGCTTCCGCAATCGCCGCATCCTCGACGAAACCGTCGAGCGCTCGCTCAAGCAGGCCGCACTGTGGGAAGAGGTCAAGGACGACCTCAAGAAGAAGTCCGGCGCCTCGCTCTCCGGCGGCCAGCAGCAGCGCATGTGCATCGCCCGCGCCCTCGCCGTCGACCCCGAAGTCCTCCTCATGGACGAGCCCGCCTCCGCCCTCGATCCCGTCTCCACCTCGAAGATCGAGGACCTCATCTTCCAGCTTAAGAGCCAATACACCATCGTCATCGTGACGCACAATATGCAGCAGGCCGCACGCGTGGCTGAGAACACTGGCTTCTTCCTCAACGGAAAGATGGTCGAGTTCGACTCCACCCACAAGATCTTCACAAACCCCCGCGACAAGCGGACAGAAGACTACATCACGGGGAGGTTCGGCTGATGCGCATCAAATTCCAACAGCGCCTCGACGAGCTCAAAGAGCATCTCCTCGTCATGGCCGGCATGGCCGAACAAGCCATCCAGCGTTCCATCGAGGCCTACCGCACGCGCGACCTCAGCATCTGCGAGCTCGTCTTCCACTCCGAGCCCGCTATCAACCGCCTCGAGCGTGAGATCGACCAGATGGCTCTCGACCTCCTCGCCATGGAGCAACCCATGGCCGTGGACCTCCGCTTCATCCTCGCCGTCATCCGCATCAACGCCGACCTCGAGCGCGT
>DATDHL010000371.1:0-3224 GCA_036521575.1 Edaphobacter sp.
AGCTTGGAAGGCTGTGACTCTACCACTGAGTTACTCCCGCCCGCCTGCAACTAAAATCTGGAGCTGATGATGGGGCTTGAACCCATGACCTCTCCCTTACCAAGGGAGTGCTCTACCACTGAGCTACATCAGCCTTCTAAACCAACCTTACAATCCTATCGCGAACCCAGCCGTCCGAGTACGACGCGGAAGGCAAAAAATCCCAACAGAACCCATGCCAGCGAACGAAACTTGCCAGGCTCCATCGTCTGCCAGACCAGAACCGCCAATACCCCGAATACGGCCAGCGCAATCACCATTCGACCGCTACCAGCAGGACTCAGATCCACAAACTCACCACTCAAACTTACAGCTCAAAACTAAATGGTGCACAGGGGAGGATTCGAACCTCCGTAACGCGATGCGTGGCAGATTTACAGTCTGCTGCCATTAACCACTCGGCCACCTGTGCACATCCTGCCAAACCTCACCAGCGCGCAGCCCACAACTCATCCATCAATCCCGAACATCGATCCCAACCTGCGAATCGTGCGAGCACAAACCTTGAAGGAGTGATCGGAGGCCTGCTGACCAGAGCGGCCCGACAGTACAACCAAATCCTTGCCTGCTGAATGGAACTGGAGCTGACGAAGGGATTTGAACCCCCGACCCTCTGATTACAAATCAGATGCTCTACCAGCTGAGCTACGCCAGCCCAAACAGCCTTTTGTCTTGCCCCCTGTAAGCCCAGTCGCGTGACGCGCACTAGTGCCTGCGCAGAGTGCGCCGCAGAGCTAACTTTAGCATAGTGGAGACCCCAGAGCAATCTTTGGCCGGTAAGGAAATCTGTTGAAAAAACCAGCGGCGGTCAGCGGCATTTGTCCGTTAGAGCATCAATCGGGAAGTGCGGGCCACTCAGCAGACAAAAGAGCAGATAAATTACACAAAGTACACCCCAAATGAGTGATTGCCCGGTTAATCGCGTGTGATAGCCTCGTGGGCAAAAGACAAACCAAAGGAGTGTACATGTTCGATAAAGAGATACTTGCCTTGCAGATCAAGGCTGATCGTTTCCCTTTCCCGTGTGAGGGGGGACATTACCTTGGCAGTCCGCAATGCGAATTACGAACTAGGGCCAGTCATGCTCCACCTCATCATGGAGCCCGGCTCCGTCATCCCGGCCCATCGACACGAAGGCGTCGCGGAAGTGCTCTACGTGATCGAAGGCGATTTTATCAACGAGGGTAAGCAACACCTGCCGGGTACGACGCTTCACGCTAAGACCGGCACACTGCACGGCCCACACACCACCGAGACCGGCTGCACGCTCCTTGTGCTCTGGACAGTTCCAACGGCGATACAGGACGCGAACCTCGGCGATTTCGTCATCCCCAATACAGTCGGGACAACCAAGTAGGCAACAGGGTGAGCCTGCCATACAAAAGGCTCGCCCTGTAACTCACCATCAGGACTGGATAAACGCCAGCAGATCGCCATTGATCGTATCCGCCTGCGTCGTGCACATCCCATGCGGAAAGCCCGGATACACCTTCAGCGTCGCGTTCTTCAGAATCTTGGCAGATATCAGACCCGCTGCGCCGATCGGAACAATCTGGTCATCATCCCCATGCAGTACCAGAACAGGAATGTCGATCTTCTTCAGGTCTTCGGTAAAGTCTGTCTCTGAGAACGCCTTGATCGTGTCGTACTGGCTCTTGTGAGACCCGATCATGCCCTGAAGCCAGAAATTGTCCCGCACCCCCTCCGAGATCTTCGCCCCCGCCCTGTTATAGCCGTAAAAGGGCAGCGTGAGCTCCTTGTAGAACTGCGACCGGTCCGCGACAAGAGAAGCACGAAGCCCATCAAACGCAGAGAGCGGCAAGCCAGCAGGATTATTGTCCGTCTTCAGCATCAGCGGCGGTACTGCGCCGATCAGCGCGGCCTTCGCCACCCGCTTGCTCCCATGCCTGCCGAGGTATCGTGCAACCTCACCGCCCCCAGTGGAATGACCCACCATAACGACATCCTTCAAATCGAGGGCCTCGAACAGCTCCGCCAGGTCATCGGCATACGTATCCATCTCGTTGCCGTCCCACGGCTGGCTTGAGCGGCCGTTGCCGCGCCGATCATGAGCGATGACGCGATAGCCAAGTTGGCCAAAGAACAGCATCTGCGCATCCCACGCGTCCGCAGTCAGAGGCCAGCCGTGCGAAAAAGTGATCGGCTGTCCCGTACCCCAGTCCTTGTAATAGATCGTCGTGCCGTCTTTGGTGGTAATCGTGCTCATGCTCTCTCCTTTTGGTTTTGTTTTGTGCGAGACGATATGGGCCAGAAACCCGGCTTGTACTGCCCGGGCTAATCATCGAAGGCTCTCTGAGTAGAAAGCTGTATCGCAGATTAGAACATGCCACGTTACAGCACCAATTCTCGCCCGCTGGCCCAGGTTTCCCCCCGCGTCCAAACAGCAGTACCAGTCGGCTCACGGACGCGATTTACAAACAGTCCAAAACCAATGACATGCTAGGCTATCCTCAATTTTCGAACAACAGATTTGAACTCTCAGGAAACAAATCCATGCGTCTGCTAATCCTGCTCTCTCTGCTCCTCCTTCCCTTCTCCTGCTACGGCCAGCACACCAGCGAAGCGCCGCAGCTCACAGACGGCCCACAAGCTGCTCCTCCCACAGTAGCTGCCACTATGAACAACAACTCCGTCATCAAGATGGCCAAGGCTGGCCTCGGCGACGACCTCATCCTCCAGACCATCAACACCCAACCCGGCCACTACTCCACCGACGCCGATTCGCTCGTCGCCCTCAAGGACGCCGGCATCTCCGACCGCATCATCGCCGCGATGGTCAACAAGAGCCGCAAGCTCCTCACTCCCGTCACCGAGAAGCCCATCGAGCTCTCCGACGTCAACGAAATCGGCGTCTACTACAAAGACCACCGAACCGAAAAATGGACCCTGATCGATCCCGAGATCGTCCACATCAAATCAGGCGGCTGGCTCAAATCAACCGCAACCCACGGCATCATCAAGGAAGACCACAACGGCCACCTCTACGGCCGCGAATCCAAGCTCGCCCTCCAGGCACCCATCGAGATCCTCATCTACATGCCCGACGGCGTAGCCATCAACGAGTACGAGTTCCTCCGCTTCCGCATCAACTCCGACAACCGTGAGTTCCGTATCCTCACAGGCGGGGTCTTCCACTCCACCGGCGGCGCCGACCGCGACGAAGT
>DATDHL010000372.1:0-3881 GCA_036521575.1 Edaphobacter sp.
GGCTATCCCCACCCGTCCATTCCTCATCCTTGGTCCGGGGGCGGAGTACTTCAAAAATCAGTCCATCAGCCTCACACCGCAGTGGCATACGTTCTACTGGCAGATCATTGGCCTGCTTATTGCGCAGATTGTGCTGAAGGCAGTGATGATTGCGGTCAGGAGATTCGGGACTTGGCGTAAGGTGATCGATCTGGTTGTCCATGCGCTTGGAATAGGGATCATTGCTGTGATGGTTCATGCGCAGATTTACTTCGTCCCGGCCACAGGATTCTCGCCTCTGCCGGCGGAGACGCTGAACGCTATTAACCTCGCTGTTTACATGGGTTTCCGCGTCGTCCTTGTGATTACCATCTTGAAGTTCCTGTGGGATGCCTGGATGCTTGTTCGTGATACGTGGGTCGGTCGGGCTAATTCTCGCGTGGTGGTGTAGTGGGTTGATGGTGCTCGGAAACAGCGTGTAGAGGGGATGACAACAAGAAACAACTGCAACTGCGCATCGCCTTGGAAGAAGGTTAATCAATGCATGGCTTCGGTGGCTGATGGGCCCTGGCCGGGGCGGTTTTTCTTGAGAAGGAAGGCGAAGAAAACCATGCCGCAGGCCATCCAAGCGAGCATGCGGTAGACGTCCTGATAGCCGAGGGCTCCGGCTTGCCGGTTTAGGAGTTGGTAGATGTAGGCCTTGGCGGTGTAGGTGCCGTCGGGGCCTCCTCCGAAGAGGTGGCCGAGGGTGTAGACCCGCTCGACGAATTGGGGGTTGGCGGACTGCATGTGCTCCTGCAGGCGGGCCTGGTGGAAGAGGGAGCGGTTGGTGACGAGGGCTCCTGTGACCGCGATGAAGATGCTGCCGCCTACGTTGCGGACGAAGTTGATGAGACCGGCGACCTGGTTGCTGGCTTCTCGGGGCAGGCCGACGTAGGCTGCGTTGGTGATGGCGATGAAGCAGAACGGGATCGGCAGCACCTGGATGATGCGCAGCCAGGAGGCGAAGCGGAAGCTCATGTCGAGCGTGATGTTGTTGGAGCTGTACCAGTAGGACATGGCGAAGAAGGTGAAGCCGATGGCGGCGAGGTTTCGTGCCGGGAACTTACCGGCTGCGATGCCGGCGGCGGGCATGACGACGACGAGGGCGAGGCCTCCCATGGTGAGGGCTTTGCCTGCGTTGGTGGCGTTGTAGCCGAGGAGTCCTTGCAGGAACTGCGGTTGAAGGACGGTCGAGGCGTTGAGGACGCCGCCGACGAGCAGCATTAGGAAGCAGCAGACGGCGAAGTTTCGGTACTTGAAGAGCTTGAGGTTCATGATGGGGTGGTCGTGGTTCCACTCCCACAGGATGAGGGCGATCATGCCGACGACGAACATGGTGGAGAAGATGCGGATGAAGTTGGAGGCGAACCAGTCGTTGTCTTCGCCTTTGTCGAGGGCGATCTGGAGGCCTGCCATGGAGATGGTGAGGAGGCCGAGGCCGACGTAGTCGAGTCGGCGGAGGTTCTTCATGTCGGGCTTGATCCAGGGGGGGTCCTGCACGAGGCGGCCGACGAGGACGAGGGCGAGGATGCCGACGGGGATGTTGATGTAGAAGATCCAGCGCCAGGAGTAGCTGTCGGTGATCCAGCCACCGAGGGTGGGGCCGATGGAGGGGGCGAGGACGGCGACGAGGCCGTAGAGGGAGAAGGCTAAGCCGCGTTTGCGCTCCTCGAAGGAGTCGGCCATGATGGCTTGCGCCATGGGCTGGAGGCCGCCTCCGCCGATGCCCTGGAAGACGCGGAAGACCAGGAGCATCGGCAACGTGGGGGCGATGCCGCAGAGGAAGCTGGAGACGGTGAAGATGACGATGCAGAGCTGGAAGAAGTTACGGCGGCCGATGACGGAGGAGGCCCAGGCGCCGACGGGAAGGATGATGGCGTTGGCGACGAGGTAGCTGGTGAGGACCCAGGTGCCTTGGTTGGTGCTGGCGCCGAGGGATCCGGCGATGTGCGGGAGGGCGACGTTGGCGATGGAGGTGTCGAGGACCTCCATGAAGGCGGCGAGGGCTACGGTGGCGGCAATGGCCCAGGGGTTGGATTTCGGCTTCCATAGGGAGTGGTCGATTGCGAGTTCGGTCGCCGTGGTCGCCATGGGTCTCCGGGGATCGATACAGCTGTGGCGTCAAGGGTACGCCGGTTTTCGGTTTGCGTCTTTGGTTGGAGGGGGATGAATCGAAAAGAGTTGGCTGTAGGGATTCTGGCGCGACGAGGTCCTCCCTTCAGTCGAAGGGCTTACTGTGGGGCTTCCTTAACGGGATCGTTGGGAGGGAGACCGAGGGCTTCGCGGAGACCGTCGGAGAAGGTCGCGCGCTCCCAGGATTTGGCAGATCGTATTTGATCGGGTGTCAGACTCCCGGCGTCTTGCAGGTTGGCTTTGATGAGGGATGCGCCTTGCAGGTTGGCTTCAATGAGGAGTGCGCCTTGCAGGTTGGCTCGACCGAGGAATGCGCCTTGCAGGTTGGCTTTCTCGAGGAATGCGTGTTGCATGTTGGCGTCGACAAGGTTTGCGTTTTGTAGATGAGTCGAGTCGAGATCCAGGTGCTGGTCGGGGCGTTCGCGCTTGGGGTCGATTAGTCTGCGGCCAAGAACGGTGAGGATCGCCTGGACGTCGGTGCGTATTTTTTCGATCCGCTGCTGGAGGGACTCGCTCATGTGGATGGGAGTTTAGCACTGGGATTGACAGGCAAGAACAACAATGGCAAGGCAGGGTCGAGGCAGGACGAGGTTTTACAATCCCACCCATCGCGATGAGGTTGCGATGGATGGGGCACCCCGATTTTTTTTGGCTAGTTGAGGGAGATAAGGCAACTGCAAAAGCAGATCCCCTTCGGGGATGACAAACAGAAAGACAAGGGCAACGACGAAATGCGGTGTTTAGCTGTTCTTTTCGATGACGGCGTCGGGGTGTTGGGCGTACTCGGCCCAGGAGCCGTCGTAGAGGGTGACTTGGTTTGCTCCGGCGATTTCGAGGCCTAGTGCCACGACGGCGGCGGTGACTCCGGAGCCGCAGGTGGTGGTGATGGGCTGCTGCAGGTCTACGTGCTTTGCGGCGAAGAGGTCGCGCAGGTCTTCAGGGGATTTGAGGCGGCCTGCTTCGATGAGGTCGGTGAAGGGCATGCTGGTTGCGCCGGGCATGTGGCCGGAGCTTATGCCGGGGCGGGGCTCGGGGGCGGTGCCGGTGAAGCGGGCTGCGGAGCGGGCGTCGAGGATTTGCTTGTGCTCGGCTATTAGCTGCTGGATCTGGGCGAAGTCTTTGACGGCTTGGTGATTGAGGGTTGCGTGGAAGGTGGCCGCGGGGCGCTGGACTTCGCCGGATTCGGTGGGGAGGTTGGCGGCGGTCCGGGCGTTGAGGCCTCCGTTGAGGATGTAGATATTTTTTGCTCCGAAGGTGCGGAGCATCCAGCGGGCGCGTGGGGCGGAGAAGACGCCCTCCTGCTCGTAGATGACGATGGTGGCGGTGTCGGAGATGCCGAGGGCGGACATGCTGCGGGCGAAGACTTCGGCGGTGGCGGGGCCGGGGCTGCTCGTCGTGGCGCTGGCCGGGCGGAGCCTGCGGGCGTCGTTCGGCTGCGGGCTGGCGTTCGGCCTGGCCCTGTTCGCGCCCCTGCTGTCCTGGCTGTTCAACGAGGCCTGGTACGTGTGGGCCGTGCCGGCTGGGGTGCTGGCGCTCATCTTCGCGGTGCTCGCCGTCGGGCAGCGGCTGCTGCTGAACCTGCCGTACTGGCCGGCCGCGGTGGCCGGCTGGTGGGTCCTGGTCGAGGGGATCAGGGACCGGTTGCCGTACGCCTTCCCCTGGGGACGGCTGGCGATGAGCCAGTCGGCGGCCCCGGACGTCCGCTGGGTCGCGGTCGGCGGCGCGCC
>DATDHL010000373.1:0-2075 GCA_036521575.1 Edaphobacter sp.
CGTTCAGGCACAACAAAGGGAGAACCTCGAGCGCACGGGGGTCCTTGACCTGCTCGGAGCTGACCGGATCTTTGAATCCCGTTACGACTGCATCCAGGCCTACCGCTCAGAAATGTCGAAATCGGCATAGAGGCAACGCTCAGTTGCACTTCGGGACAATCGCAACGATTACGAGTGCCCCCCATCCTTTCATTCCATCTCCAAATATTCATTGACAAATTATGAAAGACGAAATTATTGCCCGGATAGTGTCCGAATAATTTCGATCAGATAGTCGGCAATCGGAGACCTGACCACCCTGCGGTAAACTCCATCCATGTCCCGCGGTTATTTCATCACCTTCGAAGGTCTCGACGGCTCCGGCAAAACCACCCAACTCCGACGCCTCGCCGCCTCCCTTGAGGCCGAAGGCCACAAAGTAGTCACCCTCCGCCAGCCCGGCGGCCCAGCCCTCGGAGACCGCATCCGTTCCATCCTTCTCGACTCAAAATCCGAAGCCACCCTCGGCCCAATCGCCCCCGCCGCCGAGATGGCCCTCATGTTCGCCGACCGAGCCCAATCCATCGCCGAGATCATCCTCCCCGCCCTTGAAGCCGGCAGCATCGTCCTCTGCGACCGCTACACCGACTCCTCCGAGGCCTACCAAGGCGGCGGCCGCCAGTTAGGCAGCGAACGCATCCTCGCCATGCACCGCGCCGCCTGCGACAACCTCCAGCCCGACCTCACCCTCCTCCTCCTCCCCTCCCTCGAGGCCTCCCTCCTCCGAGCCCGCCGCCGCAACCAGCGCCACGTCCAGCAAAAAGGCGCCGACGAGAACCGCTTCGAGCGCGAATCCGACGACTTCTACCGCCGCATCTACGAAAAATACGAAGAGATCGCCGCCCGCGAACCCCACCGCGTCATCCCCATACGCGATGAAGCATCCATCGACGAGATCCAAGCCCGCATTCACGAAATTGTCGCTTCCCACCTCCCCGCCCAAGTCGCCACACCATGACCTCCCCGCTCCCCACGCAGGAACCCGCGCCGGAGCCCCCAGACGAATACCGCCTCCCGCCCGGCCTCAAGCGCAGCCTTCCCTTCTACGCCCACAAGCCCTGGGTCAGACTAGGCTCGCCCATTCTGCTCTTCGAACATCTCCTCCGCACCTACGGAAACATCGCCCATTACCGTTTCATGGGCACACCCATCGTCTTCATCAACGACCCCGACTACATCCGCGAGATCCTCATCACCCAGGGCTCCTCCTTCGTTAAAGAGCGCACCGTCCGCCGCATGAAGATCCTCCTCGGCGAAGGCCTCATCACCTCCGACGACCCCATCCACATCCGCCAGCGCCGCATCGTCGCGCCCGCCTTCCATCGCCAGCGCATCGCCGCCTACGGAGACCAGATCGTCACCAGCGCCGCCGCCCACCGTGACCAATGGCAACCCAACCAAACCATCGACATCAGCGCCGCCATGATGTCCCTCTCGCTCGAGATCGTCGCCCGCACCCTCTTCGACACCGAAGTCACCGACGACATCCGCCGCATTAACGACGAGGTCAACACCATCATGGACCTCTACAACTTCCTCGTCGCCTTCCCCCGCATGGAGTCAGTCCTCCACCTCCCCATCCCCGGCATCATAAAATTCCGCCGCTCCAAAGCCAGCCTCGATGCCGTAGTCAACCGCCTCATCGCCGAACACAAAGCCATTGGCGTAGACAAAGGCGACCTCCTCTCCATGCTCATCGCCAGCCGCGACGAACAGGCCGACGCCACCGGCCAGCACACCGGCATGTCCGACGAGCAAGTCCGCGACGAAGTCCTCACCATCTTCCTAGCCGGATACGAGACCGTAGCCAACGCCTTAACCTGGACCTGGTACCTCCTAAGCCAGAACCCCGAAGTAGAAGCCAAATTCCATGCCGAATTAGACTCCGTGCTAGCCAAACGCCTCCCCACCCTCGCCGACTACCCCAGCCTCCGCTACACCGAACAAGTCTTCGCCGAATCAATGCGTCTCTACCCACCAGCCTGGGCGATGGGACGCATGTCCACCAAACCCGTCACTCTCGGCCCCTACCGCAT
>DATDHL010000374.1:0-5081 GCA_036521575.1 Edaphobacter sp.
CTTCACAAGCCAGCCCATCCCGCCCTCGTCCGCATTCAAGCTGCAGGAAACCGAGGCGAAGTAAATACAAGCTTTCTAACCAAAACTCCCGCATTTGTCTCGCAAAATCCGCACGACGCTCTTACCCGATACCCGATACCCAACAACAGAACAGCCCCTAATCCGCGCACCTCCGCGAATATCCGCGGTCGCCCAGAAAAATCGCTGTCATCGGTGCAAATCGGTGTTAAGCCTTCAGCCGGCCCAGGCCAAAACTACTTCTTCTCCTCGTGATACTCCTGCTCCGTATTGATCCCCCAAAGAGCGGCCTTATCCACATAACCGGCAACAATTCCATCCACCGCCGTCATCGCCGTCAGCATACTGTGGTCCTGGTTGTTGTACTTATGCATCCCATTCCGTCCCACCAGAAACAGGTTCTCGAACCCATCGGTAAACTCCCGCAGCTCGTCAAACCGGTCATACGTCCCAAAGTAAGCCGGATACGTCTTCGGCACCCGCACCACATGCCCATCGCTCACATCCTCAGGGTTCAGAATCCCGATCTTCGCCACCTCGGCAATCGCAAACCGCTTCAGGTCCTCATCCTGCATCTTCCAAAGATCATCCGTGTCATAGCAGAAGTACTCCAGCCCAATCCAAACCTTCGTCGGGTCCGAAACCAAATAAGGACTCCAGTTATTGAATATTTGTAACCGTCCCAGTAACACATCCGGCTCCTGCACATAGATCCACGTATCCTTCAACAGTCCGCCATCCAACTCCTGCACCTTCAGCCGATCAGCCAGCAGCCCAACCGTAATAAAGTCGCGATACTGTAGTCCCTCACTGACCTCGCGCACATTCGCCGGCACCGGAGCGTCTATCGCCTCCACCAGCTCCCGCATCGGCATCGTCGAAAAGAAGTAGTCTCCCGCAAACGTCTTCGTCTCCTCGGCCTCATTCACAGCTTCAATCGAAACCACCCGATCCCCCTCGCAATGAACCCGAACCACCTTCCACCCCATATGGAGCTCGCCGCCCTTCTCGACAATCTGGTCGGCCACATGTTCCCAAAGCTGCCCCGGCCCAAACTTCGGATACATAAACCGCTCAATCAAGCTCGTATCCGTACCCTTCTGCGACAGATCTCCCTTCTTCGACCCGCTAAAGCTCTTCTTCAAAAAGTGCTTCACCGCCGTCGTTAAACTCAGCCCCTTGATCCGCTGCGCCCCCCACTCCGCCGAAATCTCGTCACAAGGCGTCCCCCACACCTTCTCCGTATAGCTCTTGAAAAACGTCAGATAAAGCTGCCGCCCAAACCGGTTGATCAGAAAATCCTCAAGACTCTTCTCCGGCCCAATCTGGCTCACCCGCGACTTCAAATAACTCATCCCCACCTTGAACGTCCGTGCCAGCCCAAGATTCTTCAGCGTCGCGCCCGTCAGCGTAATCGGATAATCAAAAAACTTCCGCAGATAATAAATCCTGCTCTTCCGCGGACGAATCAGCATCACCAAATCCGAGTTCGGAGGCTCAGCCGCCACCAATATCGCCGCATCTTCCAGCGGAACAACCTCCTCATCCTCCTCCGGCTCCTCAACCTCCACATGATGCACAATCGGCCCCGCCCCACGAAGCACCGGCTCTTCCGGCAGATGCGCAGGCACCGCCACCACCCGCTTCTTGCCCTGATAGCTGATCTCCGGTGCAGCACCTTCCTCCGCAGCCAGCTCAGGAGGCATCAGGTCGATCCACCACTGCATCACGCGGTCGCTCTTCGAAAAAAATCGGTGGCCCCCAATATCCATCCGGTAGCCCTTGTACTTGATCGTCCGCGAGATCCCACCAATCTCCTGGCTCGCCTCCAACACAACCGGCATCACATCCGACCGCCGTAGAAGCTCCAACCCCGCCGTCAAACCGGCCGGCCCCGCGCCAATAATCACCGCAATCTTCTTCAAGATGACCCTGTCATTCTGAGGATACCCAACGCGTCGAGTATAAACTCCATCTCTCTTGTCACTTACCCAACATCACCCTCACCCACAAGTTATAGGTCATCACCACTTACTCAGCACCGTAAAATGAATTGATGCCACATCTGCTCGTCACCGGAGCCTCCGGCTTCTTCGGCGGAGTCCTCAAGCGCCGTCTCCTTCGCGAAGGCCACACCGTCGTCAACATCGACCTCGAACCCGACGAGGATACCCTCCCCGGCCTCACCAGCATCCAGGGCGACCTCCGCGACTCCGCTCTCCTCGACCGCATCTTCGCCGAGCACCGCTTCGACGCCGTCTATCACGTGGCCGCACAGTTAGCCCACGGCATGAAGCTCGACGAGCATCTCCTCTGGACCTCCAACGTCGACGCCACACGCCTCCTCGCCGAGCACGCCCGCGCCGCTGGCATCCGCCCCTTCGTCTTCGTCTCCACCAACTGCCTCTGGGCCTCCAACCTCGGCCACCCCGTCCACGAAGACCGCGACACTCCCGCCCCCATCGAGCTCTACGGCAAATCCAAGTTCGCCGCCGAGCAGCTCCTCAAGGACTTCACCAACGACCTCGACGTCGTCATCCTCCGCTGCCCCACCATCATGGACGCAGGCCGCCTAGGTCTCCTCGCCATCCTGTACGAGTTCATCGACGACCACAAAACCGTCTGGGTCGTAGGCGAGGGCGACAACCGCTACCAGTTCATCTACGCCGAAGACCTCGCCACCGCCTGCATCCAGGCCGCCAGCTACGGCCGCTCCGACCTCTTCCACATAGGCTCCGACGAAGTAAAGTCCATGCGCCAGGTCTACGAAGCCGTCATCCAAACCTCTGGCAGCCGCTCCAAAGTCCGCTCCCTACCGAAATCCCCCACCATCGCCGCCATGATGCTGGCCCACAAGCTCCGCATCTCGCCCCTAGGCCCCTACCACTACAAGATGATCGCCGAAAGCTTCGTCTTCGACACCACCCGCATCAAGCAACGCCTCAACTGGCAACCCACCCTCACCAACGAAGAAATGCTCCTCAAGTCCTACGACTACTATGCCAAAAACCGGGCCGAAATCACCAACCGCACCAACGTCTCCACCCATCGCAAACCCGCATCCATGGGAGTAATCCGCCTGCTTAAGTGGATCTCCTAACCAGCTCCAACAAACCGGGTGCCCCATCCTGAGCGCGCCTGATCGCGCGCGAAGGTTGGGGATTGACACAGAAAACAACCTGCCGTCGAAGTTTGTTGCAGTTGCAGTTGTCTTCGCCTTTCTGGTTGTCATCCCGTAGGGATCTGCTTCTGTCGTTGCAGTTGCACTTGCACTTGCCTTTGCTCGTCATTCTGAGCGCAGCAAAGAATCCCTGTATTTCGCGAGGGGAGCGCAGCGACCCGAGTGCACTTGCCGTTGCATCTAGGTATCCCAAGGCTTCAGCCTTGGGTCTCTCAATCGTGCAAAAGAAAAAGGGGCTTTAGCCCCTGGGGTGTGCCTTCCTCTCCTAAATCCCAAAACAAAAGGGGCGAGCCCAGAAGGACCCAGCCCCAAAAACGCCGAAAAATCACTTCCTACCAGCAACCTCAAACACCAGCCCATCCTTACCAGCATCAACCACCACATGGTCCCCATGCAGCACGGAGCCATCCAGTATCTTAACCGCTAGCTTGTCCTGCACCATCCGCTGAATCGCCCGCTTCAAGGGCCGCGCTCCATAAGCCCGGTCGTACCCGGCCTTGAAGATCGCCTTCCGCGCGCCATCCGTCAGCTCCAGCGTAATCTTCCGGTCCGCCAGCAGCTTCTGCAGGTCCTTCAGCCGCAGATCGACAATATGCGTCAGCTGCGACTCATCCAGCGGCCGGAACACAACGATATCGTCCACGCGATTCAGAAACTCCGGCCTGAAGTTCTGCCGCAGCACATCCATCACGCGGCTCTTGGCCTCTTCGAAGCCATCTTCGCCCGAGGCCCACGCTGTCGCCAGCTTATCCGCGCCAATGTTGGACGTCATGATCAGCACCGTGTTCTTGAAATCGACAGTCCGGCCCTGCGAGTCCGTCAGCCGCCCATCATCGAGCACCTGCAGCAGCACATTGAAGACATCCGGATGTGCCTTCTCGATCTCGTCGAACAGCACCACAGCATAAGGCCGCCGCCGGATCGCCTCCGTCAACTGTCCGCCCTCGTCATACCCTACGTATCCCGGAGGCGCGCCCACAAGCCGCGACACAGCATGCTTCTCCATGTACTCGCTCATGTCGATCCGCACCATCGCGGCCTCGTCATCAAACAAGAACTCAGCGAGAGCACGCGCCGTCTCCGTCTTGCCAACGCCCGTAGGCCCAAGGAAGATAAACGATCCAATCGGCCGCTTCGGATCGGACAAGCCAGCACGCGAACGCCGAATCGCATTCGAAACCGCCGAGAGCGCCTCATCCTGGCCAACCACGCGCTCACGCAGGCGATCCTCCATCTGCATCAGCTTCTTGGTCTCGCCCTCCAGCATCTTGCTCACTGGAATTCCCGTCCACTTCGAGACGATCGCCGCGATATCCTCCTCGTCGACCTCCTCCTTCAGCATCCGGCTAGGCTTCGACGAAACACCCGTCGCGGCCTCCGCAGCATCCTCACGAACTGCAGCATCCTGCAGCGCGGTCAACTCCTTCAGCTCAGCCTCAAGCTTGGGAATCTCGCCATACTGCAGCTCCGCCGCACGCTGCAGATTGCCCTTGCGCGTCTCCTCCTGCATCTGGAACCGCAACCCATCAAGCTGCTGCTTCAACTCTGCAATCCGGCCAATCGCACCACGCTCCTTCTGCCATCGAGCACGCAGACCCGCAGCCTTCTCCTTCACCTCAGCTAGCTCGCGCTCAACAGCCACCAGCCGCTCCTTCGATCCGGCATCCTTCTCGCGCTTCAACGCAGCACGCTCAATCTCAAGCGAGGTCGCCCGCCGCTCCAGATCATCGATCTCGACCGGCACACTGCCAATCTGGATCGCCAATGCAGCCGCAGCCTCATCCACAAGGTCAATCGCCTTATCGGGCAGGAACCGATCCGATATGTAACGGTGGCTGAGCGTAGCCGCCGCCACAATCGCCGAGTCCTTGATCCTCACCTT
>DATDHL010000375.1:0-5765 GCA_036521575.1 Edaphobacter sp.
ATTCATACCAGCATGGGGTGAAGCCCCATGTCCCAAAGCACGCCAAAATAAGAGGGCTGAAAGCCCGACCGATAAACCCCAAAGCCGCCAAAAAACCTGTCAAGCCCCACCACCCCCAACTCCTTGCAACCAAACCACATCACATTGCCGATCAATTTCCCTCCGCCTGCTAAACTAGTTATAGGAATCAAACAAGAAAGAGCCTCGGCGAAAGCCGGGGCTTTTCGCATGAGACCCAAAGACCAGGTCCAGACCTAAGTCACATCTTTAGAATACTTTAGGACCAAAAGTACCCAGGGGGGAGGTATTCACAATGGCCCCCGCCAAACGCGACGACAACGGCCACACCCAAGAATCTATCCCCATGAAACAATAGCCCCCATGCGCATCGCCTACCTCGACTGCTTCGCCGGTATCAGCGGCGACATGTTCCTCGGAGCCCTCATCGACGCCGGCCTCGACCCGCAGATCCTTCACGACGCAACCGCCGCCCTCAACCTCAACGCCTCCCTCAAGATCGAAAAGGTCGACCGCAGCGGCATCTCCAGCACCAAGGTCCACGTCCTCGAGAACGGCGAGCTAGCCGAAGACCCGCACACATACCACCCAACCCATACCCACCCTCAGGATCACTTTCCCAACAAGATCCAAGACCAACGCCCCGCCGAAGACCACACCCACCAACACCACCCCAAGACCCAGCACCTCCACAAAACCGGCCACCCCCACACCCACGACGACCACCATCACGAACACGGCCACGAGCACAGCCATAGCGAACACACCCACGGCCGCTCCCTCACCGACATCCGCACACTCATCAACACCGCCAACCTACCCTCCGCAGTCAAAGCAACCGCAATCCAGACCTTCGAACTCCTCGGCACCTCCGAAGCCAAAATCCACAACGTAGATGTCGAAAAGATCCACTTCCACGAAGTAGGCGCAATCGACGCCATCGTCGACATCGTCTGCGCCGCCGCAGGCATCCACGCCCTCCACATCGACAAGTGGTTCGCCTCCCCCCTCAACGTAGGCGGAGGCACAGTCGACTGCGCCCACGGCCGCTTCCCCATCCCCGCCCCCGCCACCGCCGACCTCCTCCGAGGCCTCCCCACCTACTCCGCCCACATCGAGAAAGAGCTGGTCACCCCCACCGGAGCCGCCATCATCCGCACCCTCGCCCCCACCTTCGGCCCCCAGCCACCGATGCGCGTCCAGCAAATCGGCTACGGTGCCGGAACCCGCAACCCCAAAGACTTCCCCAACGTCCTCCGCCTAAGCATCGGCGAAGCCATCGAAGCCCCCACCACCACCCACTCACTCACAACAAAATTGTCATCCCGACCGGAGGCGGCGCACTTTGCCGCCGCAGCGGAGGAACCTGCTTCTCTATCGACACCCTCCAGCACCGACACCGTAACCGTCCTAGAAACCGCCATCGACGACCTCTCCCCCCAAATCCTCGCCCACGTCACCGAGTCCGCCCTCCAGCAAGGAGCCCTCGACGTCATGTCCACTGCCGTCCAAATGAAAAAGGGCCGCCTAGGCACCCTCATCACCATCCTCACCGACGACGCCCACGCCCCGGCCCTCGAACGTCTCCTCCTCCGCGAGACCAGCACCCTAGGCGTCCGCATCCACCAAGAGCGCCGCTCCTGCCTCGACCGCACCCACACCACTGTCACTACCCCCTACGGCGAAATTCGCATAAAAATCGGCACCCGCGCAGGCGAAGTCTTCAACGCCGCCCCCGAGTTCGAAGACTGCCGCACCGCCGCCGCAAAACACAACGTCCCCGTCAAACAAGTCATCCAAGCCGCCACCGCCGCATATCAGAATGAAAGAAGCACGCAGCAATGAACACAAAAGTGGACCGTGAACGAGCGTTCGCAATTTGCACAATTGTTTTGTTTGTAGCGCTGATTGCAAACTGCGCCGTCGCGACCGCGCAATACCAAACGGTAACGCTTGCCGATCCAATCTATGTGAGGTCACTTTCGGGACATATCCAAGACCCGAACAAAGACGCTGTGAGAAACGCTCAGGTAGAACTGTTCGATCTTGAATCCGGCCAACTTTTAGCATCAACTACGACGGATGGGAGCGGAAATTTTCATTTTGAACGCTTCGCAAAGAGTTCATATAAGTTGAGAGTTTCAATGCGCAACTTCAATCCTTTAAAAGCGACACTTCGAATAAAAAAGACTGCGCCGCAGTCCGCCATCATCACCCTTGCTATCGCCACTTAGACCATGAATAAATCCACCCTCCTCCATCTCCTCGCCGAAGTCCAACGCGGCACCCTCACCCCCGAGCAAGCCTCCGCACGCCTCGCCGACCTCCCCTTCGAAGACCTCGGCCACGCAAAAATCGACCACCACCGAACTCTCCGCAGCGGACTCCCCGAGGTTATCTACGCCGCCGGAAAAACCCCCGCCCAAACCGCCGAAATCTTCGCCCGCATGGCCGCCACCGGCGTCGACGTACTCGCCACCCGAGCCGACGCCCCCACCGCCGAAACCGTCCTCACCGCCGTCCCCGCCGCCATCCACCACCCGCAAGCCCGAGCCATCACCCTCCGCCAATCCGCCCACGCAGCCCCCCGCGGTCACGTAGCCGTCGTCTGCGCCGGAACCAGCGATCTCCCCATTGCCGAAGAGGCCGCCATCACCGCCGAGCTCTTCGGCACCCACGTCACCCGCCACTACGACGTAGGAGTAGCCGGCCTCCACCGCATCCTCTCCCAGCGCGAATCCATCAACCAGGCTAACGCCGTCATCGTCTGCGCCGGCATGGAAGGCGCCCTCCCCTCCGTAGTCGGCGGCCTCGTCGGAGTCCCCGTCATCGCAGTCCCCACCTCCGTAGGCTACGGAGCCTCCTTCGCCGGAGCCGCCGCCCTCCTGGGCATGCTCAACTCCTGCGCCCCCAACGTCACCGTAGTCAACATCGACAACGGCTTCGGTGCCGCCTATACCGCCACCTTAATCGCAAGAATGGCACACCGCACGTAGCCGCAAATCACTAACCCACGACCAGAAGCAATGTGCTACCTTCCCTCTATCCCCAAGAAGGTGCTCCTACATGTCCAGAACAGCCCGTTGGCCCCGTTCGGCTGCAGTTCTATCGTCCGCCTTGTTCCTCATCGGTTCACTGCAAGCGCAGAACTCTCCCAAATATCCGACCTACCCCAGCGAGACACCCGCCACCTTCCAGCAGCCCACCTACGGCATGGACTACGCTCGCCGCGAAGTCATGATCCCCATGCGCGACGGCGTCAAGCTGCACACTGTCATCCTCGTGCCCAAAGGTGCAAAGCGCGCCGGCATCCTGTTGACCCGCACGCCCTACTGCGCAGCAACGCTGACCTCTAACGGCTACAGCACCCACCTCGGCCCCACCCTCTGGGGCTACGACAACGCCACCGAAACCATCCTCAAAGGCGGATACATTCGCGTCGTGCAGGACATCCGCGGCAAATACGGCAGCGAGGGCGACTACATCATGAATCGCCCCGTCCACGGCCCCCTCAACCCCACCCCAATCGACGAGTCCACCGACACCTACGACACCATCGACTGGCTCGTCAAAAACACACCCGAGTCAAACGGAAAAGTCGGCATCCTTGGCATCTCCTACGATGGCTTCCTCGCCCTCATGCCCCTCGTGCATCCTCACCCCGCACTCAAATGCGTCGTCCCCATGAACCCCATGGTCGACGGCTGGCGCGGCGACGACTGGTTCCACAACGGAGCCTTCCGCCAGCAGAACATGCCCTACATCTACGAGCAGGCCGGCACCCGCGACAACAGCGCCCACTGGCTCGCCAGCAACTTCGACGACTACGACACCCACATGAACGCCGTCTCCGCCGGTGAGCTCGGCAAGCAACGCAACATGGACCAGATCGGCTCTGGAAAAAGGTCACCGACCACCCCGCCTACGACAGCTTCTGGAGCAACCAAGCCGTCGACCGCATCCTCGCCGCCGAGCCCCTCACTGTCCCCACCATGCTCGTAGCCAGCCTCTGGGATCAGGAGGACATCTACGGCGCACCCGCCGTCTACAAAGTCCTCCAGCCAAAAGACACCCAGCACGACAAACTCTTTCTCGTCTTCGGCCCCTGGCACCATGGCCAGGAGATCATTGACGCCGAATCCCTCGGAGCGATCAAGTTCCGCAGCGACACCGGCCTCTACTTCCGCGAGCAGATCCTCGCGCCCTTCCTCGCACACTATCTGCACGACGACGCGCCCCCGCTCACCGTCTCCCCCGTAACAGCCTTCGAAACCGGCACCAATCGGTGGCAAAACCTCAAGTCGTGGCCCACTGGATGCGAAGCCGGATGCGCGCCCAAGCCAACGCCACTCTACCTCCAACCCTCAGCCAAACTCGCCTTCACCACACCCCCAACCACCGAGACCCCCGAAGCATCCTTCGACGAATACATCTCCGATCCCGCCCATCCCGTACCCTTTCGCACGCGCCCCAGTCAACCCATCGGCTACACGTCAAACCTCTCTTGGATCCGCTGGCTGGTAGACGATCAGCGTGAGTTCTCCGGCCGCCCCGACGTCCTCACCTTCCAGACCGACGCACTCACGGCACCCGTCAAAATTAGCGGCGAACCCATCGCTAATCTCATCGCCTCCACATCCGGCACCGACAGCGACTGGGTCGTCAAACTCATCGACGTCTACCCCGACGAGGTCCCCGGCCAGCCCGAACTCGGCGGCTACCAACTCCCAATCTCCATGGACATCTTTCGCGGACGCTACCGCGAGAGCCTCTCCCAACCCGCAGCCATCGCGTCCAACACGCCAATGCTCTACAAATTCAATCTACCCACGGCGAACCACGTCTTTCTCCCCGGCCACCGCATCATGGTGCAGGTCCAATCCAGCTGGTTCCCCCTCTATGACCGCAATCCCCAAACCTTCGTACCGAACATCTTCTTCGCCAAATCCGCCGACTACAAGAAAGCAACGCAACGTATCTACCACGCACCCACCAACGCCAGCTTCATCGAACTTCCTATCGTGACAAATCAGCCCTGAGAGAAGTCACCTTCGGCCAAACTATCTGACCCACCTGTCACGGCATCCAAATCACCAGACAGGGGGTTCAGATGGAACGCCGCGACTTCCTAAAATCCGCCACCGCCGCCGGAATAGCCGCCACCACCAACAGCTACGCGCAGCCACACGCGCCGACAAAGCGCCCCGAAGCCCCCGGCATGATCTACCGTGAACTAGGCACCACCGGCGAGCGTGTCTCCGCCATCGGCCTCGGCGGCTACCACATCGGCAAGCAATCCAACGCCGACGAGAGCATCGCCCTCATCCGCAAAGCCATCGACGGCGGAATCACATTCCTCGACAACTGCTGGGACTACAACGATGGTCTCAGCGAAGTCCGCATGGGCCAGGCCCTCCGCGACGGCTACCGTCAAAAATCCTTCCTCATGACCAAAATGGACGGCCGCACCAAAGACTCCTACAACAAGCAGCTCGAGCAATCCCTCGGCCGCCTCCAAACCGACACCATCGACCTCGTCCAGTTCCACGAAGTCATCCGCATGGAAGACCCCGACCGCATCTTCGCCCCCAACGGAGCCATCGAAGCCGCCGTCGCCGCCAAACAAGCCGGAAAAATCCGCTACATCGGCTTCACCGGCCACAAAGACCCCGCCGTTCACCTACGCATGTTAGAGACCGCCCAAAAACACAGCTTCCACTTCGACACCGTCCAGATGCCCATCAACG
>DATDHL010000376.1:0-5288 GCA_036521575.1 Edaphobacter sp.
ACCACCGGCTTCTTCACATTCTCCTTGATGTACCTCGCCGCAGCCTCTTCAGCCGAGCCGCCGATCTCGCCGATCATGATGATCGCCTCAGTCTCCGGGTCCTCATTCAGCATCTTCAGCGCATCGATATGAGTCGTCCCAATGATCGGGTCGCCCCCAATCCCAATCGCCGTCGACTGCCCAATCCCGCGCGTCGTCAACTGGTACACCGCCTCATAGGTCAGCGTTCCCGACTTCGAAACAATCCCCACCGAGCCTTCCTTATGAATCCGCCCCGGCATAATCCCGACCTTAGCTTTCCCCGGCGAAATAACCCCCGGGCAGTTCGGCCCGATCAGCCGCGTCCCCTTGCCCTTTGAACCAGACCGCTTCACCACTTCCCACACCTTCACCATGTCGAGCACCGGAATGCCCTCCGTGATGCAGATCACCAGTGGAACCTCCGCAGCCGCGGCCTCAAGAATGCCATCGGCAGCGAACGGCGGCGGCACAAAGATCACCGAAACATTCGCCCCCGTCTCCTTCACCGCCTCTTCCACGGTATTGAAGACCGGCCAGCCCTCATGAATCGTCCCGCCCTTACCCGGCGTCACGCCACCCACTACCTTCGTGCCATACTCCGCGCAACCCTTAGCGTGAAACGTACCCTCACGCCCCGTAATCCCCTGCACAATCAGCCGCGTATTCTTATCAACCAAAACTGCCATAGCTACTTACCACCTTTCGCGGCGGCCACTGCAAGATCAGCGGCTTCCTTCATCGTGCTGCCAACCTGGAAATTCAACCCTGAGTCCGCAAGAATCTTCCGGCCCTCTTCAACATTCGTCCCTTCAAGCCGCAAGATGATAGGAATCTTGACTCCCAGCTTCTTCGCAGCATTCACCACACCCTGAGCCAGCACATCCACGCGCAGAATCCCGCCGAAGATATTGATGAAGATCGCCTTCACATTCGGATCACTCAACAGAATCCCGAAAGCATTCTCAATCTGCTCCTGATTAGCGCCACCGCCCACATCCAAAAAGTTCGCCGCAGACCCACCCGCATACTGGATGATGTCCATCGTCGCCATCGCCAATCCAGCGCCGTTGACCATGCAGGCAATCGTGCCATCGAGCTTGATGTAGTTCAGCGCAAACTTCGACGCCTCAACCTCCAGCGGGTCTTCTTCAGCCAGATCACGCAGTTCCTTCAAATCCTTATGCCGGAACATCGCGTTGTCATCAAAGTTGATCTTGCAATCCAGCGCCAGCAGCTTGTCGTCCTTCGTCGTGATGAAAGGATTGATCTCCATCAGCGTCGAGTCGGTCTCGACAAAAGCCTTATACAAGCCCGTCATGAACTTCACGGCGTCATTCACCTGAGTAGGCTTCAACCCCAGCTTGAATGCCAGCTTTCGCGCCTGATATGGCTGAAACCCAATCGCCGGCTCGATGTACTCCTTATAGATAGCCTCAGGAGTCTTCGCCGCGACCTCTTCAATCTCCATCCCACCGGCCTGCGAAGCCATAAACACGATCTTCGCGGACGCCCGATCCAGCACCAGCCCCAGATAAAGCTCACGATCAATCGCCGAGCCTTCCTCAATCAACAACCGCTGCACCTTCTGCCCGGAAGGTCCAGTCTGGTGCGTCACCAGTTGCATTCCCAGGATCGCCTTCGAAGCGGCTGTAGCATCGGCCAGCGACTTGACCACCTTCACTCCGCCGCCCTTGCCGCGCCCACCCGCATGGATCTGCGCCTTTACCACGACGACAGCATTCCCCGCGTCAAACAACGCTTTAGCAGCCGAATCGGCCTCCTCCAGCGTGCTCGCCATCTCGCCGCCCGGAACCGGCACGTTGTACTTCCGCAGAATCTCTTTAGCCTGATACTCGTGAATTTTCATAGGTTATCTTCGGAAAACTGCCCGCGCGAGAAGTGTAGCGGACGCCCACAACCAGCCGCAATCCGAAACGCGCACAATGGTGCGGTTATCGTCCTCGCAACGCCATATCCTCGACAACCTAGCGCAACCCTGCAATCCCAAAACTCCCCGGAGCCTGCAAGGAATGAACATCCACGACAGCCTCGGCCCGCCGAATCTTCCGCTCCACATCTTCTGCCTCGTTGATTCGTCGATTCTCACGCAGAAACTGAGCATAGTGCCTCAGAGCGACCAGATAGATCGGATGTCCCCACCCAAGCTGCTCGTTCATAATCTTTGTCCCTTGTTCCATGTAGGGCCCCGCCTCGGCCATATTGCCAGACTTCCAGTACGCATAGCCCAGCAGAAAGGCGCCAAGGCCAAGCGGAAAATCACGCAGATGCAACGTCGTCTTCCCTTCCTCGATAGCCTCCTTCAGCGGCGCAACAGCCGACGGACAATCCTTACTCGCGCAAAGCGCCAGTCCCAGCGCATATCGGGCCGAAATTCTGTCAAAGGCATCAGCCTTCTCATTCACAACAAATTCATCGATCGCCTGCCGCGCAGCATCCTTCGCCTTCGCAAACTTGTGCTGTGCAAGGTAAAGTTCCGCCATATCATTTCTGCTACGGGCGATCAGCAACGGATCCCCCTTGCTCTCTCTTATCCTCACCGCTTCCTCTTCCTCTTTTTCACCCTGGCGCAACTTTCCTATCGAGACATGCACCCTTCCCAGGCCGCTCAGGCTCTTTGCCAACTCGTCCGTCGGTTCTGAACTTTGTCGAAACAAGGAGATCGCATGCTCCAGGTTCGTCTCCGACCGCTCCCACATCGCCACATCCGCGTACAGCAGGCCAAGCTCCTCATAGATCTTCGCAAGGTGGTCATCGATCACATGCGCCGATTCCGCCCGCTGGACAGCTGCCTCACGCAGCTCGATCAGATGCATAAGCTGCTGCTTGAATGACAGTTCCGTTCCTCCCTCCACCGGCACGTTGGCAATAACAGCGTCGCCCTTCTCCGGAACGGCACGTGGAACAGTAGCAGTAGTCGTCTCACGCAACGCACTGCCCGCGCTCTGGGGCGTCGGTTGGCCCGAAGCACCCGCTGAAAGCAACAAAGCAAGAATGGGGCTAGAAAAAAGACAAAGCTTCATCACAACCTCCTGTATCTCTCGTTGGAGCGCGTACCGTGCGCACGCGCTGAAGACAGAGGCTCCCTGAACGTTTCCGAGCGCGATCATTCATCGCGCCAAAAACGCGCCGAATTTAGATCTACGAAGCAGTCACCTCAAAAGCGCCACTTCGAAGGGATAGCGCCACCAGAGCGCCTTCCATTCGTGGGGTACGCATCACGTCGGCAATATATACGAAGGTTTTCGTATATGTCAACGAAGACTTTCGTAGATAGGCCTTCCTAAGTAATTCTCACATTCCCCTGACTTCCAACAGCGCATACTCATTGCCCTATCGGGGCCTGGCATGCGACGAACACAAAGACGAAGATTCAGAACAATCCCCTATAAAAAGCTGCGAAGCGAATCAGTCAGAAGAGCTGTACTTACAGGGTTTCGTTAGCACGAGGCTTAACGGGTATGACTTCTTTCCACTCCTTGTACAGCCTATTAGACAAGGACACCGACCGCCGGTTACGTGCGGAAGCAGCAAAAAACTTCGCACTGCGAAGCGGCCTTTGCAGCTGCTTTCACGGCATACGGAAGCAGAGCTTCAGCGGTTCATACTTTGTGACGAATGGAAACAACTACCTGTTGACATAGCTCACCCGCATCCTGATCTCGTGTGGAGCGTGAACAATCCCACGGTCTCGCTGCAGGGGCAATAAAAAACAGGTCCTATCTCCGCGATCCTGCTAACCTTGCCCTGTCGAAAGTTCTCATCCGACCAAACCATGGAAGCCCCTCCCGCAACCGTTACGCTGTGCCTCGGTTCTCGGCCCTTTCAAACGAAACTTGCCGCCACCCTGATGCAGCGCAGCATGCTGCACCGTGTCATCTCCTTCGGTCCGGACCTTCAAATCCTCGATCCCGATGGCACCGGCGGCCTGAAACAGGTCCATCGCTATGCGCACTATCGAATTGCGAACCGCATCCTCTGGGCGGCGTGGCGCCGGCTACCAGGAACCCGCTACTCCCCCAAGCTTCCTGGCACCTTCTCTGCCGCTTACGCCGACTGGCTCGCCTCCCGATGGGTCTCAGCCAGCAAGATCTTCCACGGCTGGGCAGGGCTCAGTCTCATCAGCCTGCAAGCCGCCGCCAGCCAAGGGGCTATCACCATGCTGGAAAACCCAATCATGCACCCAAGCTATTGGCAGCAGACAGTACTCGAAGAATGCGAGGCTTTCGGTGTGCGTCCCCGCGACTGCCGGGCTGTTCTGCACTCCGCCCTCATCAACCGCATGGAAAGGGAATACCGGCTCTGCGACTTCATCATCGTTCCCTCCGCGGTTGCGCGCGACAGCTTCGAACGTGCAGGGCATTCCGGCAAGGCCATCGTCGTCCACGCCGGCGTCGACTCTCAATTCTTCACGCCCGCTTCCGTCCGCGATCCCACACCGCTCTTCCGCGTCTGCTACACCGGCCGGGTAGAGTTGACCAAAGGCGTTATTCACTTGTTGCAGGCATGGAAGCGCCTCAACCTCCCCAACGCGGAGCTTGTTCTCATCGGTGAGGTCACGCCGGAGATGCACCCCTTCCTGAAGGGGTACGCCCTCCCCAACGTCCGCCTTACAGGTTTCATCGCACCGGCAGAGGTCGCCGGCTGGTACCGCCGCTCCCATCTCTTTGCCTTTCCTTCCATCAACGAAGGCCTCGCCCGCGTCCTGTTTGAAGCCATGTCTTCCGGCCTTCCCGTCGTAGCCACCGCCCAGTCCGGCGCCGAAGAATGCGTCACGCCCGGCGTAGACGGAACCATCGTCCCGGCAAGAGATGCCAATGCCTTAGCTCAAACCATCTTCCACCACTATCAGCACCGCGAGCAGACCGCCGCCATGGGCTCGGCCGCCCGGAGCAAGATCGAGCAGCAATTTACCCTGGCGCACTACGAGGAACGCATGATTAACATCTACGCCTCGTTGCCATCGCGTCAGTCTTGCTAAGCTGCCCGCAGCTTAATGCAGCAGGTTCTCACTGCCAATCATGCCAGGCGAACCTCATGGCACTCAGATTCAGCTCTTCGTCCGAACAAACCGTACCGAGTACACCAGCGCTCCGGCCAGCAGAATTAGCCCCGCCGTCCTCATCTCCCGCAGAAAGTTCGGACGCGAAAACAGAATGAAGCAGAACCCACTCAACGCCAGCAACACCGGCAGAGGATACAGCGGCATCCGAAACCCCCGCAGCCTCCGCTCCCTCCGATGCTTCGGC
>DATDHL010000377.1:0-2340 GCA_036521575.1 Edaphobacter sp.
CTAGTGTAGTGCGTCACAGTTAACAACCTGTATCCATCCGCGAGCGTCTTATGATAGAGGAGACGCTTGCGGATGCGAATCGCCCCTGCCATTACGTTGAGTCCGGAACAGCGGACAGTGTTGGAATCCCAAGCCCGAAGCCGATCCCTCGCGGTGCGAGTGGCGGAGCGTGCTCGCATCGTGTTGTTGGCGGCCTCGGGCCAATCGGACAAGGAGATCGCCGCTAGCATGGCGATCACGCCGAAAAAAGTTTCCCGCTGGCGCAAGCGTTTCCTGGCGCTGGGCGTGGCAGGGTTGCAGAAAGATGCGCACCGACCCGGACGCAAGCCCACCATCGGTACCCGCCTGACGAAGCGCGTGGTGACCATGACCACGCGCCAGCGACCGGCCAACGCCACGCACTGGAGCACGCGCACCATGGCCGCGGCCGTCGGTATCAGCGAAGCCAGCGTGCGGCGCATCTGGCGCGCCCACGGATTGAAGCCGCATCGCGTGGAAGCCTTCAAGATCAGCAACGATCCGGCATTCGCCGAGAAACTGGAAGACATCGTCGGTCTGTACCTCAATCCGCCGGAACACGCGCTGGTTTTGTGCGCCGATGAGAAGAGCCAGATTCAAGCTCTGGATCGTACCCAACCCGGCCTGCCGCTGAAGCGCGGACGCGGCGCCACCATGACCCACGACTACAAACGCAACGGCACGGCCACTTTGTTCGCCGCGCTGAATGCGGCCAACGGCGAGGTCTTTGGCCTTTGCCAGGAGCGGCATCGCCATCAGGAATGGCTCAAGTTTCTCCGCCTCATCGACCAGACCATTCCGCCCGACCGGCAGCTGCACTTGATTTGCGATAACTACGCTACCCATAAGCACCCCAAAGTGCAGCGCTGGCTGGCACGGCATCCGCGCTTTCATCTGCACTTCACTCCCACCAGCGCGTCGTGGCTCAACATGGTAGAACGCTTCTTTCGCGACCTGACTCAGAATCGGCTCCGGCGTGGCGTATTCCGCGACCTGGAAGAACTCATCATGGCCATCGGCACCTATATCGACCGCCACAACGAAAGCCCGAAACCATTCATCTGGACCGCGCGGGCCGCTGACATCCTGGAAAAAGTGAAACGCGCCCGTCGTACCCTGAATAAACGTCGATCTGTTTGACGCACTACACTAGAGGCTAGTGAAGAGGGGCGATGTGCTGCCGAGCCTCAGCCAAGAGCGCCTTAAACCGGGGGTCCCCGCGCAGGGATCGCAGGTCGCCATCGGTGTCCATTTCGGGTGCCGCCTCGTACTTTTGTTCTACGGCTTGTTGGAGGTGATTGAGCGCCTCTTCCCGATGACCCGCAATCGCAGCCGCACGCGCAAAACCATACCATGTTTCAGCAAGGCCGGCATGTTCGGAAGTTTTCGAGGCAGCGTCGATTGCGCTGCGAAAAAGCTGGTCTGCCTCGGGATAATGATGTGCGCAACTCAGCGCCACTCCGAACCCACGGGCCGCCTCCAGTGCTGCCGGATTGCCGAGACCATAATCGCGCTTTTGAACCTCGAACGACCGCCGGTACAACTTCTCCGCTTCCTCGCAATGACCTTCGAGTCGCAAGACCGCAGCCAGGTTATCCGACGCATCGAGCGTCTTGGGATTGTCCGGCCCCTGCAGCTTTTCATCCACTGCGAGCGTCTCGCGGAGCAATCGCTCGGCTTCCGCGTAGCGCTCTTCCAGGCGAAGCGTCCAGCCGAGATTGTCCATGATGAGAAGGGTCTTAGGGCTCTCCGGTCCGAATGCGTGGCGCGCGATTGCCAAATCGTCCCGCAGCATGGTCTCAGACTCGGCCAAGTGACCTCGCTCACGCAGCAATATGGCAAGATCCTCGGCGCAGGTCACCGTCATCGGGTGGTCTTCTCCTAAGACGCGACGCATCACAGCGAGCGTCGCGCGATACATGGATTCGGCCTCCGGCTTATTCCCGGACGATTCTAGACTCACGCCCAGGCTTCGCATCGTCCACAGTGTGTCGGGGTGCTCGGGGCCCATCACGCGGCGCTGGATGTCCAGCAACTCGCGATACGTCTGCTGCGCCTCTGCAAAACGCCCTTGCTGATCCAAATTGGAAGCAAGACTGTTCAGGGTGCTCAGGGTCAACGGATTCTCGGGGCCGAGCGCCCGCCTTTCAGCAACCAGAAGTTCGCGCAGCAGTTTCTCCGATTCCGTCAGGCGATCCAGTTGCACGAGCGCAGTTGACAGGTGATACATGGTGGAAAGTGTTATCGCGTCTTCCGGCCCTAAAGTCGTGCGCTCTCGCTGAAGCGCCTGGCGCAGCATCTTTTCCGCATCGGCAAAGTGAC
>DATDHL010000378.1:0-1839 GCA_036521575.1 Edaphobacter sp.
ATCAGCGTGGTTGTGGACCGGTCGCGCGGCGAGGAAGCTTTGGCTCGCCTTCGAGAGGCATTCAATATTGCCGAATCCCCGATATGACCATCGTTTTGCAGACTAGGTTGGCTAGCTAGTGGTGGGTCTCGCGAGTTCGTCGGTCGAAGTACACTAGCAGGCTGCTGAAAAACTGGCCATTGAATCCGAGTTTGTGGGGCGCTAGACTGTCGGCTTCCATTGCGGAGGGATATTATGCGGGGTCAGGCCGACGATCAAGCGCCGTTGTTTCACGTCTTCAACGTCGAAGACCGGATTCGCCCGGATCATCCGCTGCGTGACATCAAACGCCGCACGGATCAGATTCTTCTCTCACTCGCCCCGCAGTTTGCGGCGGCGTACAGCAACACCGGCCGGCCCAGCGTGCCGCCGGAACGCCTGCTGAAGGCCATGCTTTTGATGGCTCTTTACTCGCTGCGCAGCGAACGCCAACTGTGCGAACGCATCGACACCGACCTGCTCTTCCGCTGGTTTCTCGATTTGCAGCCAAGTGAAGAGGCGTTCGACCCCACGACCTTCACACACAATCGCCAACGGCTCGATGCCCACGATCTGACGCGGAGTTTCTTTGCGCAGGTAGTGGCCGAAGCGTTGACCGCGGGCCTATGCAGCGAGCACTTCAGCGTCGATGGCACGATGATCGAAAGCCACGCGGCGGCCAAGAGTTTCCAGCCGAAGAGGTCCGACAACGACGCGCCGAAGGACGCGAATGGCTTTCAACCGCGCAATGCCGAGGTCGATTTCCACGGTCAGAAACGCAGCAACGACACGCACCAGAGCACGACCGATCCCGAGGCGAAGCTGCACCGCAAAGGCCCCGGCAAGGAGGCGAAGCTGTCGCACATGGGCCACGTGCTCAGCGAGAATCGCAACGGTCTGATTGTCGAGATCACCGCGACCGAGGCGAGCGGCACGGCCGAACGGACCGCGGCGTTGGCGATGATCGACGAACTGCAAGCGACACACAAGGTGCAGCCGAAGACGGTCGGCGCAGACAAAGGCTACGACAGCGGGGAGTTTTTGATCGACTTGGAAACGCGGAGCATCGAGCCGCACGTACCGCTGGTCAAAGCGCCGACCGAACCGGAGAAGGTGGTGCACAATCAGCGTCGCGCGGGTGTAGACGCTCGGCATCGGATGCAAGAGCGCATGGCGAGCGCGGGGTATCGGCTGAGCCAGAAGTGTCGCAAGAAGGTGGAGGAGTGTTTCGGGTGGTTGAAAACGATTGCAGGTTTGGAGCGGAGCCGGACCGTGGGCCGGTGGAAGTTGAAGCAGGCGTTGGAAATGGGAGCCGCGGCGTTCAACCTGGTGCGAATGCGAAGGCTGAAGCCGGCGATGTGAGACCAGGGCCAAGAGAAAGCGGGCCTCGGGAGGCCCGCTGAGATGGTGATGGTCTTTGCAAACGGCCGAAACATACGCAGAGCAAGGATGAGTACAGGTTTTTCAGCAGCCTGCTAGCTCTTGGGTTAGGAAACGCATCTGTAACAGTCTTTTCCCACGAGTCGACAAGCTCAGGGTGCTGTGTTACTCTTCTCCTCAGTCTGTGTTGATTCGGTTTGCGCTGACCTCCCTCGTCGCCTCAAGGAGCCAATTCAATGAGTGCGTATATACCGCGTACAAGCCGTCGTGGTTTTCTTGGAGCTTTGACGGGCGGCTTCGCGTTGAGCGCGGCGTATTTCACGACGCCCGGCCTGTTTGCCGAGGAGCTTGTCCGCGTGCGAACGCCGGCTCAGACCGAGGGGCCGTTTTATCCAAACAAGTTGCCGCTCGACACCGACAACGACCTGATCATCATCAACG